>NZ_JBEAIO010000048.1:0-88915 GCF_040065095.1 Klebsiella sp. CN_Kp091
GGGGATTTCCCTGCTCGCGCTGCGCTTAGCAGGGCTACGGTTCTGCGCAACCCACCACCGGGGCTTCATCAGAACGGTAGCCCGGATAAGGCGTGAGCCGCTATCCGGGGATTTCCCTGCTCGCGCTACGCTTAGCAGGGCTACGGTTTTGCAGAACCCACCGCCGGGCCGCGGTAATCGCCGCCGAGGGCTTTAATCAACGTGATATCGGTGCTAAGGCGCTGGGCCTGGATATCCAGCAATAACAGCTGCTGGGCGATGGCCGGTCGTCGCGCTTCTTGTGCGGCATAGCGGCTTAACAGGCCGCGCTGGTGATGGGCGTTGGCGCTGCGGGTGGTGGCCATCGCCGCCGTCACCTTCAGCTCCTGCAGCGCCACCTGCTGGTTGAGATCGTTAAGCTGACTGGAGCTTATCGCCACATCCCGTACCGCATCCAGCACCGCCTGGTTGTACTGCTTAATCAGGATATTGCTCGCCGTACGTACCGACTTCAGATTGGCGTTCAGGCGGCCGCCATCGAATATCGGCAAATACAGCCCCGGCAGCAGGTTAATCTGCTGGAAGGACGACTTAAACAGATCGCCGACGCTCAGCGCGTTATATCCCCAGAAGGCTTTAATATCAAAATGCGGATAAAAGGCCGCTTTCGCCGCATCGACCTGGCTCATAGAAGCGGTCACATAACCGCGCAGGGCCTGCAGATCCGGGCGACGCGCCAGCAATTCGAAGGAGAGTGAATCCGGCAGCGTTTCCTGCAACGCCGGCAGAGCGACCGGGTGGATCTCCGGCATACTCTGCGCGTCGGCGCCAATTAGCGCCCGCAACGTTTCGCGGTACTGGGTCAGCGTGCCGCGGGCGGTAATCACCTGCTGCTGCGCGCCCAGCAGTTCCGCCTGCGCATTGGCGATATCGACGCTATCCTCCACGCCGCGCTGGGTGCGGTGTTCATGCGCCTGTACCGATAGCCGCGCAATTTCTTCTAGCTGCTGGAGCAGAACGATCTTCTGGAAGGTGGCCTGCATGGCGAAGTACAGCTGCGCCACGCTGCTGGCAAGGTCCAGTTCGATACCGGCGGTTTCCGCCTGGCGAGCGTTCTTTTCGCCAATAGCCGCCGCGACGCGGGCCCGGTCGGCGCCCCATAAATCGATATTCAGCGTCGCGCCGACCCCCACGGTATTGAGCGTGTACCACGGGCCGTTTTTATCAACCGGCAGAGAATAGGAGTAGGGCCAGCTAAAGGATTTATCGGTTATACGCATCCGATTCTGCGCCGCCACGGCGGTCGCCTGCACGCCCATTGCCGACTGCGCCAGCTCGACGGTGGATTGCGACTGTGAAATGCGTAGCCGCGCCGCCTGCATGGTCGGCGAATTTTGCAGCGCGCGGTTTACCAGCATGTTGAGCTGGGGATCGTGATATCCCTCCCACCAGCGAGCCGCCGGCCAGCCGCTATTCGCCAGGTGGATCACCTGCGCCAGCTGCGCCTGTTGCGGATTAACAATGGGCACTTCGCCAGGATCGTCCTGAATCAGCGCGCATCCTGTCAACAGAGTCATGGCGAGAGCCAGCGGTGAGTAGCGCAGCAAACGTGCTACGGCGTCCATTTTTATCATGACGGTTCTGCCTGTCGCGTAAATTCAGAAGGTTTGTCTGACCAGTCCGGCAGGGTGATCAGTAAAGCGGTCAGCGGTGCGCCGAATGGATTCGCCGGATCGGCAGCCGGCGGCGCAACAAGTGCCGTCGGCTGCTGACGCTCAATATCATCGGCATACGCCTGTAACTGTTCGGCACAGCGGCTTAAGAAGGGATCTCCCGGCGCGGCGTACAGCCGGTAGCCCTCGCTCAGGCGGACTATCTCCTGCGCCTGCTGCCAGGTGGCTTTGCTCGGCCAGGATTTCGCCTGCGGCCACGGATGCGCAAAAGTGCCCAGCGGCTCGGCGGCGACCCGATGCAGCAGCGTTTCGCTGGTGGTCAGCGCCTGGAACAGCGGCACCATCTGCGGCTTATCATCTTTTGTGCGCAGGAAGTCGGCTATCTGGCGATAGAGTTGCGCCAGCCGCGATTTCAGCTGCGGCGCTTCGCTATCCGGCCACAGATAAAGATGGACGATCGACGAGACCAGTACGCCGAGCAAAATACCGATGACGCGGTCGCGCAGTTCCGTCAGGTTGGTCAGTGGACCAAACCAGCTGAGGAAGGCCAGCGAGAAGGTAAAGCCGATTTGGATCCCGGCGTAGGCAATACGCTCTGAGCCGGCGGCAATCCACGCCGAGAGCGCCATTACCGGCAGAACCATCGCCAGCAGGCCGACGATGGACTCGGTCCACGGTTGTACGAAGACGATCAACAATAGCGCCAGCAGCGTGGCGAGCAGCGCGCCGCCGATACGCAGCCAGGTTTTTTGCATCGTCGCCCCCAGCCCCGGCTGGGCGACAATCACGCAGCTCAGCATGATGGTGTGGATCCCTTGCCAGTCCGCGGCGGTATAGAAGACGTAGCACAGCAGCGTCGCCAGCAGGGTTTTCAGGGCGAAATGCAGATAAGCGGGATTGCGCCAGGCATCCGGCAGCAGCAGCGGCGACTTCTCGGCTTCACCCTGCGGCAGGTCGATGGCTTCACCGCGCGCCAGTTTCGCCAGCACATCAGCCATCTCTTGTAAAATCCGCGTATTGGCGCCGCGATCATCAATGGCCGGCGCGGAGAATGAAAACGGCGTACCCTCGTTCATTGACGGCGCCAGCGCCTGTAGCGCGGCGGCAATCTGCTGGCGCGCCGCGGCGTGATCGTCGCCCGGTTGCAGCAGCGCCGCGAGGTGATAGCAGCGCAGGGTGGTCGCCATCAGCGCCTGCCAGCGCGACGGATCGGCGGCAATTTCCGGCGCCGCAAAACGGGCCTGCTTAAACAATCCTTGCAACTGATTAAAACGCCCGGCGATCTCTTTGAAGGTCGGCGGCGCGGCGTTCTGCGTCAGCACGTCGGCGACCTGCCGCTGCATCACCACCAGTTGGGCGCGGAATTGGTAGCCGGGGAAGGCCTGGCGAAAGCAGGCGTTAACCAGGAGCGTGACCAGCGTTGCGGTATTGATCGCCACCCAAAGCCACAGCAGCAGGCGCACCAGAACTTCACTTTGGCTGGTCATTGACGGGAAGGTCTGGGCATAAATCACCGCCAGCGCCACCACGAAAAATGCCAGCCCGAGTTTGCCCAGCACGCGCATCAGATACATCGCGCCAAAGAACAGGCATACCGAAGCGACCAGGCGAATCAGCGGGAAATCATAGGTCCACTTGATGATCAGCAGCACCAGCCCCAGCGCCACGCTGATGGTGACAAAAAACAGGACGCTGCCCAGCTTAATCATCAGGATGTTCGGCTGGCTGACGTAAAACACCACGATCAGCGCTACGGCGAGAAACGGGATCTGCAGGGTCATAAACAGGGTGATCAGCACCGCGCAGCTCAGCGTCAGGCGCAGGGTATAGTTGGCCCGCCCCGGCGCGTCGGCGAGTTCCCGTTGCAGAAACAACCAGAAGTTATGCATGCCGCACCCTTATTTCGCCTGCAGCACGGCGCTGGCGGAAGCGCCCATGCGGAACAGTTCCGGGTCGGGATCTTTCACCGCAATTTTGACCGGGAAGCGCTGCGACACATGTACCCAGTTGATGCTCTTCTGAATCACCGGCAGCCCGCCAATGACGCTACCGCCTTCCGGCAGTACGCCTGAGCCAACGGAATCGACGACGCCGTCAAAGGCGCGACTGTGGTTGGTCATCACCGTCACGGTTGCCGGCACGCCAGGCTGAACGTTTTGCAGGTCGGTTTCGCGGAAGTTCGCAATTACATACCAGTGGTCGTTATCCAGCAGCGTAAAGACCGGTTTCAGGGCGGAAGCATATTGTCCGACGGTGGTTTTCAGGGCGATGACTACGCCGTTAAACGGCGCGCGAACTTCGGTGAACTCCAGGTGCAGTTCCGCAAGGGCGATTTGCGCGACGATCCCGGCGCGCTGCGCGACCATCGCATCGACGCCGGTGACCGCGGCATCAGCCTGTTTGGCCTGCAGCAGCGTGGCTTCCAGTTCGGCGCGGGCGGCTTTTTCCGCGGTGCGCGCCTGATCGAGATCTTCCTGCGCGGCGAATCCCTGCGGCACCAGCGGTTCCAGGCGGATACGGGTCGAGGTGGTCTGTTTCACCAGCGCCTTTGCCCGCTCTACCGCGGCGCTCACTGATTGGGCGTTATACTGCTGGGCTTTGATGGTGCGTTGGGTCAGCATAATCTGCGCATCAAGCGCCGCCAGCCGTGATTTAGCATCGTCCAGCATCGCCTGATAGGGGCGCGGATCGATGCGGAACAGCAGATCGCCTTTCTTCACCCGCTGGTTATCGCGGATCGGCATTTCAACGATTCGCCCGCTGACTTCCGGCACCACGTCGATGGTGTCGGCGTAGACGTAGGCGTCGTTGGTTTCCGGCGAAGTCTGTAACTGCCAGATAACCACGATCAGCGCCACAATGGCGGCGAGGACGAGAGCCAACAAGGGCCATTTTTTCCGTAAAACGCTTGGGCTGGATTGAGTCATAGGTATTTAATGTGCGAAAAGAAGAAACCACAGAATAGTGGCAAATAGAAACATTAACGCCAGGTAACTTAATACCAGCGGGGAAAAGCGCGCCTGCCAGCCTTTACGGGCAATCAAGATATGGCAAGGGATCAGCAGTAATGCGCCGCCTAAAAAGCAGAAGAACCAGCCGGGGAATGCTGCGCCTAATACCGGTATGGCGGGGGATAAAGAGCAACCGGAGACCGCCAAAAGAAGTAATAACAATGCCGGGCGCGCCCGTTTTACAATTTGCTTCAAAGGAAGATACCTGAATGTTCATGCCATTGAACAATTGAGTTTATTCGTTGTTGATCAAATAAACCCTCATACACCGCCTAAATTATAGCGCTGATGGTTTGCTTAGCCGAGTTATGGTTATCCTCTGATAATAGTTTAATTTCGCGTAGGTATTAAAAAGTCGCTTTATCATTAGCGAAATAATTGAAATAGGGCGTTTCTCATTTATCCATAGTCAGCGGCTATGCCGCGAGCTATTCTTAGGTAAGTACAATAAAAATACCGAGGCAATGTCATGGATAAGGAACTACTGGAAGCGGGCTACCGGGCCTATACCGGCGAGAAGATAGATGTCTATTTCAATACCGATATCTGTCAGCACTCGGGTAACTGCGTGCGCGGCAGCGCGAAGCTGTTCAATCTGAAACGTAAACCGTGGATCATCCCCGATCAGGTGGATGTGGCCACGGTGGTCAAAGTGATCGATACCTGTCCCAGCGGCGCATTGAAGTATCGCCACAAATAAGCGAGGAAATGATGGAAATTCTGGAAGGCCATAACAAGTTCTACGTTAATGACGCCGAGGGAAACCAGGTGGCGGAAATTGTCTTTGTTCCAACCGGTGAACATCTGAGCATTATTGAGCATACCGATGTCGATCCCAGCCTGAAAGGCCAGGGCGTCGGTAAACAGCTGGTCGCGAAAGTGGTCGAGAAAATGCGTCAGGAACAGCGCAAAATCATTCCGCTGTGCCCGTTTGCCAAACACGAATTCGATAACACCCGCGAGTACGACGACATTCGCGCCTGAAATACGGCGCCAGCTGTGGCTGGCGCCGTGCTGCGATCACCCGGCCAACCGGCAGGTGGCATGATCCGGTAAAAAGCGCTGAATGATCTCTCCCAGATGCTCGCGAGTGACCGGTGGTGAGAACAGATACCCCTGGAAACGATCGACCCCCAGCGCTTTTAGCTGATTAAATTTCTCCAGACTATCCACTCCCTCGGCAATACAGCGGCTCTGCGTCAGCTGGCAGTAGTAGACCAGGCTTTTAATCAGCACCAGGGCGTGCGGGTCGCGCTGAAAATCATTGACGATGCTCATATCCAGCTTGTAGCCGCTAAAACGCGCCGTGCGTACCGGGAACATCACGCTGCTGTGCGAGAAGCAGTCGTCGAGAAAGATGCGAAAGCCCTGCTGCTGAATATTGCTCATATTCGCTACCGCTTTTCCTTGCTGCTGTAAATCGACGGTTTCAGCAAATTCCAGCACCAGTCGGTCGGCCCACAGTGGGTTCTGCAGTTGTTGCCAGGCGGTTTCCATCATACGGGCAAGATTATCGTGATAGGCGATACAGGGAGGGATATTGACCGAAAAATAGAACTCGCCCTGATAGCGATTGATATTCTGCACCGCTTCCTGCAGGACAAAGGCGGTCAGTAATAGCCAGGCGTATTCGGAGTGGATATTCGGTAGAAACTCGCCCGGCGGCAGTACCACGCCATCTTTGCGCCAGCGCGATAATATCTCGATGCCCTGCAGGCGTAAGCGCTCGTCGACAATCGGCTGAAAGACCGGAAAGATCTGCCGTCCATGAATGGCATGAATAAACTCACGTTCGAAGGGGGTCAGCGCGGTCATGCCCTGACCTGTTACGCGTTTGCTTCGGCTGCCCGGAAATCGGCTCGCCAGATGCGGATGATACTCCACCATCTTGTTTAATCCTGAGGTTCTTTGGTTGTAGAGCGTTTTCTGACTGACGCCGCGGATCTGCGCCTGGCTGGTGATGCTGTGGCCATACAGCAGGGCGAGGGTGGCGTTAAGTTCGATTTTGCTTAAGCCCGACGGCGGCTTGCCGCGCGCCAGTGCCTCGATGGTAGAAAGCTGTTGCAGGGCGGGGTAGCCGACCAGGCCGCCTTTCAGCAATGCCGCCAGACGGCGGCAGGGGAGATCGGAGGAGACCGCCTGTACGGCGGCCAGCAGGCGGCGGTCGTTGACCTGGTGCAGTAAGGTTTGCCACAGCCACGGCGCCGGGCTGCGGCTTAAGATCACCATAGGCAAAGGTCGTTTGGCCTGGTTGAGTAACCAGGCGGCTTCGCGCAGGACGAACAGTAGCCACCAGGGATCGTCGGGCAGAAAAACCACGATTTGCCGGACGTCGGCTGGCGCAGATATCGACAGCATGCTCTGCACTCGCGGCTGTAGCCATACCGGCTGGCGGCAACCGTCGTCGACCATATCAGCTAATCCCGCCGCCGCCATGGCGCAGGGCGACAGGATGTAATCCGTCGTCGCCTGCGGGGTATCGACTTTACTGGTAGACAAACGTCACCCCAATAATCGACTGTACATTACCCGCCGTTACCTGGCCGCTGGTGCGCGCGTAGGTGGCGGTCAGCCCGAGATTCACCGGCGAAGTGCCAACTGTACCCAGTGAGACATTGCTGTTGGCCGGAACGACGGTACCGTTGCGCGTCATCTGGACGCCAATACCCTGCGCCGGCGAAGCGGAAGCGGTATTGGTGAAAATGGAGTTGGCGCTATCGGCGGTGGTGCCGGAAAGGTAATAGCCAAGATTCTGGTTTTGCGCGCAGTGGACGGTGACCGGCACCGCCATCGAACCCGGATAGTCGGGTAGGGTCACGGTCACATCGCGTGCGGAGACATCGCAACCGCCGGTCGGCACGACAACGTCGTTATTGGCGTATATATTCCACACGAACTGGAAGGAGTCGCTGTTGTAGTTGTTGGTTTGATGCAGAATCAGCACGGCAATCAGCGATCCGGCGGTAATCGCCACCCCGCCCGCGGTACTGACCGGAGTCAGATAGAGTACGGTCGGCCAGGGTTTATCGGTGGTCGAATCGTAGATCACCCGCGAGGTTTCCGTGGTGGTCGGAAACGGATAAGAGGTACCGTTATATTTTACGGTACCGGAAAAGCTCGATAGTACGCCGCCGTAGGCGGATCCGCGCTGTAGCGTCACATAGTCGGTAATGGTTTGCGGGTAGTCGTTATGGCAGAAAATTTGCGTCGACAGGTCGACCACCAGGTTTTGCCCTACGTTGACGGCCGGGGTCAGGTTGACGTACACGTTGGCCGAGCCGCCGCCGATGGGGATAGTTGCGCCGGTGGCGGTCTTACAGGCGAAGGACCAGGCGTTAATCGACCAGCCCATCAGCAGCAGGGTGGTTAACAGAGCGATGACTTTTTTCATAAACAAACTCTCCTGACTCAGGCGTAGGTATAGGTGACGCTTATCACCGCCTGAATGGTTCCCTGGGTGGCGCCGCCGTTAACCGACAGGGCCCGAACCTGCAGCGGAAAACGCGCCGACTGCGAGCTATCGTCGACCTGAACCGACTTTTGCGCCCCGTTATTGAGCGTGGTGCCGCTGTCGTCCTGTAGTTCGAGCTGGATATTTCCTGCGGTACCCTGATTCTTGTAATAGCCGGTGCTGTCCGCGGTGCCGCTAAAGGTGGCGACGACGCGCGATGTGCCGACCGGGCAGTTGCTTAAATCAAGCGCGGTGCTGTGCCAGGCCGAAGCGGAACCCGCCGACACCAGGCTGAAGGTATAAAGATCGCCGAGGTCAACGTTGGCATTGGTCGTGGAGACCGTACACGGCTTGGCTACCACTTTGCCGTTCACCGTGATGGTGATGTCGGCGGCCTGCAGCGGGATAATGTTTAACGCCAGCGCGCCTGCCAGAAGCCATCCTGCGTAGTGTGCTTTCATCTCAGCCTCCGGTTACTGGAATTCAAGGGTAAAGGTGGCGGTGGCATAGACGTGACCGGCGGTCACCGGTACGCGGGTTGCCATCAGCCGGGCGTAAAAACCGAGGGTGTTGGTCTGCCCCGGCGTTAAGGTGGTCCAGGCGATCGACGAAGAGGGCGCGTTGACCGGCAGCATCGTCTGCTGGCCGTTGAGGATCTGCACCGCCATCCCCGCCGCCGCGGAGGCGCCGCCGTCGATTTTTAACAGATCGTTATTGTCGCTATCCGGAGTGCCGTTAAAGCCGACTTTGACCGCCGTCACCGAGTTGCCGCAGGGCGACAGCACGATACGAAACGGCACCAGCGGCGTGGTTGCGCCGACGGCGTTAAACTGCTTCGCGGCGTTATCCATCAGATCGACGGTAAACTCTTTCGATTCGGTGGCCACCGCGCAGGCGTTGTCGCGCACGTAGCCGCTGATGGTGATGGTGCTGTCCGCCGCAAAGGCGTTGGCGCAGACCAGCGTCAGGATGGCGCCGAACAGGTTAAGTGGTTTTTTCATCATCATGCGTTCCTTAACGGCACTCTGCCGATAGCTGGCTCAGCGCCTGCCGCTGACTCTCTTCCGGCAGGCGGTAGCTGGCCACGCAGCTGGCGTCCGCGCCTTCGCCCCATTTCACCTGCACGCTGCCGGCGAGCGGCATCCCGCTCAGGTAGACCTGGCCATTATCGGCCACGATACTGCCGCTCTGGTTGCTGCCTGAGGTGACCATCGCGCCAAACGGCACCGGTTTGCCGTTATGGTTCAACGTCATCAGTAACTTGACCCCGACGTGGGCTTTGAAGTCCGCCCGCACGATAGCGCCGTGGGTAGGGACGACGCTCACCACCGCGTCATCGAGATCGACGTTATCGGCAAGGGTATTGGTATCCAGCGCCACCCGGTTTTCGCGATATTCGGTGGCGTAAGGCAGTACCGCATAGCCGCGCCAGTCGGTACGTACCCCGGTCTGGTTTTCCACTTTTACATCACCGGCGCCCGGCGCTTTCACCAGCACCACGGTGTCATTCAGCGGCTGGCTCAGGGTCACGCCGTTAGCGTGGGCCAACACCCCGCCGCTGACGCCGTAGTACAGCTGTTTGAAACCGTCGCTGCGGCTGTAACCGACGTTGGCGTTGCCGTAGCCGCCGCGATAGTTCAGCGCCGCGTAGCCGGTGCCGCTGCTATCGCCTTCGCCGCCGCTGGCATAGCCGGTCTGCACGCTATAGCTCAGGTTATTGTCTTCCAGCAGGGTGCCGTAAAGTCCCGCCAGATTGGTCATCCGGCCATTAAGATCGTGCGACATGCTGTAGCTGGCGCTGGCGTGCCGCCATACCGATTTGCTGTCGGAGCGCAGCCAGTGGCTGAACGGAATATTGACGTTGACCGCCAGCATCTGGTCGCGGCCCTGCTGCCAGGCGTTTTTAGTCAGGCTGTAGCTCAGCGTCCAGTTGATGTCGTCCACCGCCGCGTTGAGTCCGGCCTGCAGCTGCTGGTCCGCCTTGCCGGTCGACCAGTAGGTCTGATGACTGCCGCTCAGATAGAGCGTGGCGGTACGCCCCAACTGTTGGGTCACGCTCAGTTGCACTTTGCCGCGCTTGTTATAGGCGAGGTTGTAGTAATCGGTGAATTTCGGCTTCACCTGGATCACGCCATCCTGGGTCTGTACGTCGTAACCGCTCATCCGGCGGTAGGTAGTATCGGCAAAGCTGTAATAACCTTTAGTGGAGTAGCGATAGCCCACCAGTTGGATATTGGTGCCGACATCGCTCAGCGACTTGTTATAGAGGAAGCGAATCGACTGCCCCTGATGATCGCTGTCGTCGGGTAGGGTGGCGTTGGCCTGGGTGACATCCAGCGAGACGGCGCCGAAATCGCCCATGTTTTTCCCCACGCCGAGATTAAAGGCGCGGTAGCGGTCGGCAAGTTGCGTACCGCCATACAAAGTCCAGCCCGCAGGCAGGCCGTGTAACAGGGTGCTCTGAAAGAACTTCGGCTCTTCCTGCTGATCGTTGCCGCTGCGATATTCGCCGGCGGTCAGCGCGTACCGGGTATGCCCTTCGCGCTGCAGTACCGGCACCGTTGACCACGGCACGCTAAAGACCTGGCTGGTGCCGTCGTTTTCTTTAATCGTCACCTGCAGATCGCCGCCGTTGCCCGCAGCATAGAGATCGTTAATGGTGAACGGGCCCGGCGGGACCGTGCTCTGGTAAATCTCATAGCCGTTTTGTTTGATCGACACCTGCGCGGTGCCGCGGGCGATACCGTGGATCACCGGCGCAAAGCCCTTCTGGCTATCCGGCAGCATGTTGTCATCGCTCGCCAGCTGGGCGCCGCGGAAGTTAATGCCGTCGAAAACATCGCCGTTGGTGTAGCTGTCGCCGAGGGTCAGACGCGAGCGCAGCGGCGTGATGTCGCGCTCAAGCCAGGTGTTAACATGCTGCCATTTGTTCTCATTGCTGGAACTGCTGCCGCCGCTGCTGTAGCTCCAGGTGGTGTTATCACGCAGTCGCCAGGCGCCAAGGTTAAGGCCGCTTTGTAGATTTAAATAGGCGTAGTTGCTGCTGCCGCCGGTATCGTTATGGACGTTGTTGCCGGTGAAGTTGTAGTTCAGCAGTCCGGCGTTGATACCGTCATCCCACATTTCTGGCGGAATATAGCCGCGCGCGCGGTTGCCCATAAAGGCCTGCGGTACGGTGAGATACAGGCGCTGCTGGCCGACGTCGAAGCGCGTCGTGGCATCGGTGATAAGTTCGGTCAGCGGCACGCAGGCGTCGGCGGCGAGGGCGTTCATCCCGGTCACCGCCGCGGTGTTGACCCCCATTCCGGCCAACTGCCCGCGGGTCAGACACGGGCTTAGCCCATGGCCTTTTTCGCCGCGGTTAAAAGTGACATCGCGAGTGGTCATAAAGCCGTCGTTAAGATAAATATCGACTCGGTAGGTGCCGGGCGGCACCTCTTGCCCGTTTTCGAAACCGGAAAGATCGGCCACCGCCGCAGGGTCGTCAGCCAAAAAACGCGGGTTAAAATAGAGTTCAGCCTGCGCGTGGCCCGCCTGCAGGACAAAACAGAGCGCCACGGGGAATTTCGCCATGGCCAAAATAGCGCGTGGGCGGAGCCTGGCGCTGCGGGAACCAAAACGGTCCAGTCCATATTTGAGATGTGACATAGTCCCTCCGGTCTCAATTCGCCCGGCTGTCAGTTCTTATTGTTATGCGCGGCATGGCCCGCCCGGCGGGCCAAACCTGTGTTAACGCAGCACGCCAGTCATTTTTGGGGTCAGCGCGCCGTAATCATTAATCGTGCGATAAGTTATGTTGCTACCGGCATCCGGCGGCAGCTTGACGGAGGTTTTACCCATTGGCGGCACCAGCGCGTTTTCCAGCACCCGAGTGCCGGCGTTAAGTTCGGTGACGGTCAGGTAATAAGGGGTAGGGTTAGTCAACGTTAACGACGAACCGCTGCGGCTAAAGCTCAGCTTTTCCGCCGCCTGATCCGGCGGTAGCGCCAGCTTCGCCGGGCGATAGTAGAGCTTGATGCGGCTGATAATCGCCAGTTGCAGGGTATTTTCGCTCAGCTTGGATTTATCCATCGACGGGATGGCTTTCACGTTAATCCAGAACAGGCTTTCGCGATCCTGCGGCAGTTGTTTATTGGTGGCGTCAATGATGCGCAGGGTATTTTCTTTTTTGCCCTGCATGGCAAACAGCGGCGGCGTAATCACGAAGCGGCCATCTTTGCCGCCGTCAGCGTTTTCCACCCAGGACTGAATCAGATAGGTGCTGCTGTCATCATTATTGGTTACCCCTAACTGTACCTGTTTTTGCCCGGCCGGATAGATAACCCGCGTGGCGCCGAGCGCAACGCCGGCCTGAGCCCAGGCGGAGTAACCGCTTGCGGCCATCATCAATAATCCCGCCAGTAGTCCGCGCGTCATCCCCAGTCTCTTTTTCACGTTTACCCCTTTTGTACTCACCGTTGTTTCCTGTTTCCGGATGTCTGCTGGTTAATTACTGATAGGTCAGAGAGAACCAAACTTGCGCGTTTGCCGCTCCTCCGGTGACCTGATTGCCGGTCGCCCGATATTTGGCTACAAAATGTAGCGTGGTGGGGCCGGTATACAGCCGCCGCCAGGCGCCCGGCGGGCTATTCAGCGGAATCAATTGATCTTCATTATCAAATAACGCGATGCCTACGCCGGTGGCGATACCCGGTCCTTCGCCAACCGAGAGCACATCCGGATTTTTGCCATCGGCCACGCCGCGAAACGACACGCCGACATGCTGGCTGACTGCGGTGCTGCAATCCTGAAGGTGAATATCGAATGGCACGGGGTTGGCATCTTCCCCGGCTGAATGAAAGCGATTGCTGCTGATCTGCCCCATATTGACGGTCATCTGCTGGTCGCCGGCTTCAACGCGGCAGGACTCGGCGATGATGACGCCCTGAAAACGCATGTTTCCCCCGGCGACTGTGACGTTCCAGTGGTTGCCGGCTTGCGCCAGCGGCGAAAGCAGAAACATCAGCAGACCTGTCTTCACTCCTTGCATCGTTATCACCCCAATCCCGTAGTGGATAACGGGCCATCCTGGCCCGGAATGCTTCCCTGTCTGATGTTTGAATTACTCGTATTGCACTTTGAAGGTGGCGTCTGCGTTAGCAGTACCGGCAGTAGCCGCGCCAGTGGCGTAGTAACGCGCCTGGAAAGGAATGATGTTGGTGCCGTCGTTCAGCGTGGTGGCCGCGCTGAAGGTTGCGCCATCCAGGCCCAGCGGAGTGCCGGTTTTGTCGAGGATCTGTACGCCGACGTTGGTCGCGCCGCCAGCAGCGGAGCTCTGCAGTGCCAGAACGCTGGTGTTGGTGCTATCAACCGCGGTACCGGAGAAAGCGACAGAGGCTTTGGTCGCGACAGTGGTATCACAGTCATCTAACTGAATGTTGAAACCGACTGCGGAGCTGGTGCTGCCCGCGGTAGCCAGTTTTGCCGAACGAACCTGGCCTAACTGAACGGTCTGATCGATAGAACCGGCATCGACTGCACAGGCTGCGTTGACGATTTCTCCTTTAAAATGCACTGTACCGCCATTTACCGTGGTGGTATCGGCCAAGGCCGCCGCGGAGCTCAGGGACAGAGCTGACAGAACAACGATTGCCAGTGTTTTGATTTTCATGCTGTTTTCCTTTAAACAAAATCGATAATACGAACCAAAATTGGCAGCCGTTTTGCCTTCCAGGCATTCCATAAATCAGCCGAATGGTGCGACTGCCGGTTCTGCACAGTTTTCGCCCCTACTGATGAGTCAATTGGGGCCATTTTGACTCGTCGGGATTTATGGCTTTTATTTTGTTTATGTTGGTGTATTCTTGGATTTATATACTGATTTTTATTTATTTAATGGATTTAAAAACTACGGCTCTGCCGGGTATGGAAAAACGACGTGCTTGAGTTCAATGTTGAGAAGTGAGTGTGTGGTAGATAGTCGGAGGAGGATAAGTAAAGAAAGGTCGTTATAGAAGTTAATGTAAATCAATCAGATAAGATTTTTTTTGATGAAATATGCACTTGTCAGTTGCAAAAGATTACAAAACATTTTTATGATATAGACAGTTTGGCCCCAATTGACTTGTTCAATCTTAAAAATTTTCCTTTTTATCAATTGGTTATCCTATTTCTTCCGCGCTTGTAAATTTTCCTCTAAAAGGTTGTTTCTTTCCCATATCCCGGCAAAACGCGCTGCATTACTGGCGGTATAACGGACAGTGTGGCGAATATTACGATGTCCGAGATAATCCTGGATCAAACGGGTATCTGCCCCTCTTTCAGCTAGCTCATAGCCGCAGGCGTGGCGCAGCATATGTGGATGCGTATGCGTCACGGTTCCTGCCTCTTCCCCGGCGGCGCGGATAATACGATAAGCCTGTTGCCGTGAAAGCGGGGTACCGCGGCGCGAGATAAATAGTGCATCGCTTTTACCTGCTGCTTTCCAGTTGGCCCGTTGTTGCGTCCAGCGTTCTATCGCTTCGCGTTCATCAAAACGCAGCGGATGTACGGTAGAGAAACCGTTCTTTAAGCGGCGGACATTGATGCGTCCTTCGTTAAGGTCGAGATCGCGATAGTGCAGATCGAGTAATTCGCTGATACGCATCCCGTGACGAAACGCCAACAGGATCAGACAGTAATCTCGTTCGCCGGTTGGGCCGTGCTGGGCCGCCTGCATCATTGCCTGTACTTCTTTGGCGGTGAGAAAACGACGTCGGTTCACAATTTTAAGCTCCTGAATTTAAGTTTACTCGCAAGGAACAGCCTGAGAAAAAATCTCAGGATGCATAAAAAATAATCTGAATGGAAAGCCCGTATTATTTGAGAGGGATAAAGACCAACAGGTATCACATTACATTTACACAAACATAAATTACCGCTACGCGATAATTCTTATTTTTATCTATTTTATTGTTTACCACAATAGAGCTGTGCCAGGTCGCGGGCAGGTGCATAAAATAGCAAGGAAAAAAGTTAATGCCAGCTATTTATTGAACGGAAAACATGTGCTGAAAGGATTAATTTAACAATAAATAACGAACTAATATCCTGATGGTTTACAGGTGCATAGGAACGTTTTTTTTCATGTTCTAAATAAGAACTTTTAAGAACAATAAACATATTTAACGTATGGTTAATTTTTATTAATGTTTCGCAAGAAAAAATCTATATATGAGGAAAGCTGCATTTTATCGCAGCCTAAACAGAGCAAATTTGCAACAGCCAGACCGTGGGAAGGGTTTGCAATGTCTGCAGGGGGAAATGCAATGCACCGATAACGAAACGCCATCCGTGGCGTAAGGTTACCTTACTGGAAAAGCGACGTTCTCTGCTTCTCGCGGGATTTATCCCAAATCCCGTAAAAGCGTCCGGCGTTACTGGCCGTGTACCAGACGGTATGGCGAATGTTACGGTGGCCGAGATAATCCTGGATAAGACGCGTATCGATGCCCATATTGGCCAGCGCAAAGCCACAGGAGTGACGCAACATGTGCGGATGAATTTCCAGCGGTAGTCCTGCCTGATCGCCAGAGGCGGAAATAATCTGGTAAAACTGTTGGCGTGAAAGCGGGTTACCCTTACGTGATAGAAATAACCACTCGCTGGTGGATTGTGGATATTCATCACGAATATCCAGCCAGCGCTTTAGTGCCAGAATCTCTTTATTCAGCAACGGGTGTGTCGTTGAGAACCCTTTTTTTAAACGGTGGATGTAAATACATTTTGAACGCAAATCAATATCCGAAATTCGCAGTCGGCAAATTTCACTGGCACGAAATCCATGAATAAAGCAAAGCAATGTCAGGCAATAATTACGAGCAGCATGTGGTCCACTATTGGCAGCGTTAAGTAGTGACTCGATTTCATTCTGAGTCAGGAAGTTCCTTTTTTTTATTTCGCTATTATTCTTCATTATGTTCCCTTTCTATTGCAGGCGTACATTACTATCCCATAGGCTCTGGTTGGCCTATTACAGGATCCGAAGATAGGTTTCGCATTTTATAAGTAAGCATGATGCGGATCGTTTTTAATATTCCTCAAGTAACAAGGACCGTGTCGCGGTAACGCTGCGCGAAATCCAGTGGGTATAATGAAGTCTCCCCGCCGTCGGAGTGGAGTGCGCTGGCGAATTTTTGATGCGATGCGCTCAGGCATTTGATGTATATCGATTTTCCTGGGGGTTTACACGTCCTGTTCATCCTTTCTCCTCTTGAGTATGCGCGCTTACAGCAAGGTCATTGACTACCGGCTGATAAACTGAGTCCTGGCTGGATAACGCTATGACCGTTATCCATGAGGATAATTGCCTCAATAAACAGGTTGGTATTGCGTAAATGTTTTACCGTAGGCAAACAGCGTCCGGCGATTGTTAGCATTCACTGCAACACTACAACAGCGATTAAACCATACTGCAAAAATCGTAGGGAGAATAGCGTTAATAAATGTGCAGACGTTTCAAAGAGAGATTTTACTTATTATCGAGCAGTCGGAATTTTCCGCTCAAGTAATCAGTTAACGGGGGGCTTAATCGGAGTTTTTCAGCAATTTTAGGAAGTTATCGATGTTGGTCACTCAGCCGTAACCGCTTATGATACATAGATAATTCATCTTCAGGAGCTCATGAAAATAGATGAGCTAGCTTCCCTGGTTTAGCAACATAATAGCTACCTGTAACCCACGATTATATTAGTTGGTAAGACGGTGCGGCGCTAAAGAAGTTACCCTATGAGCGCCGTCGCTTACGAATTATCTTAACTGCTGGTAGAACAGGATAATAGCGATGGCAATCATGATAAGCCCTGAAACCATGCTTACTCCCTTCGCCGCCTGCGGCCGGGCTGCCAGTACCGCGCGTGAACCGTATCCGACCAACAGATAAATTAGCGTACAGGTCATCAGATGCATCGCGCCCAGCGCCGACATCTGCAGTGCCAGCGGCCAACTGCCGTGGGGATCGGTAAACTGCGGTAGCAGGGCGAGGAACAACAGAAAGACTTTTGGATTAAGGCCGCTAATACATAACCCTTTAACCGCCCATCTATTCCAGCTGCCAGCCGATTGTTTCGCCGCGCTCGGCGCCGCCGGATGGCGTAATATCATGACCCCGAGCCACAATAGATAGACCGCGCCCGCCAGCGTGATCGCTGATAGCGCCAGCGGATGGCCGGCGATCAACACGCCGACGCCAGCGACGACGACAATGGTCGCCAGCAGATGACCTGACATCAGCCCCATCACTGCCGGGACCACGCGACGACCGTTGATACCGGCGCTAATGGCATAGGCCCAGTCGGCACCGGGAGTCATAATCAACAGAAACGAGACTACCCAGAAGCTGGCGATCAGGCTCATTTCCATCAGCAACGCTCCTTAATGATATTAGACATCACACACTCGCAAAATTAGGTTATCGTGTGAGAAAGAATATCGACATAGAAGCGAAATGAGCTTTCAATGTTATGTCCTGAACCGGCGTTTAAAGAGAAAATCTTCCAAATGGATAGCATAGATCGAAAAATTCTTGCTGAGCTGCAGGCGGATGGTCGTCTGTCGATAACTGAACTGGCGGAGCGGGTAAACTTGAGCCTCTCTCCCTGCCACCGGCGACTACGCGCGCTGGAGCAAGAGGGGGTGATTACCGGTTATCGCGCCAATCTCGATCCGGGTAAAATGGGATTCAATTTTCTGGCTATCGTTTTCGCCACGTTGAAAGAGGGCGATAAGAAAGCGGTCAGCGCTTTTGAGGAGGCGGTGGCGGAGATCCCGCAGGTTGTGCTGGCGCAACGTTTGTTTGGCGATCCGGATTATCTGATGCATGTCGTTACCCGGGATCTTCCCGCATTTCAGAAACTCTATGATGACAAACTGTCGGCGATGCCCGGCGTGCAGCATTTACGTTCGACGCTGGTGATGAAAACCGTGGTGCAAGATCGCCCTTTTCCACTGGAAACGTTAAACGCTTCCCGCTAACGCCCTGCGGCCAGGGCATTGCAGTATGGTTATTACCACTTCTCATCACGCGCGTCGCGGCGGCCTTCGCGCCGATTTTCTCGCTTATCTTCGCGACAGCGCATATTGCTCTTGTCGTCATTTCTCACGCATTCACGTTTTTCTTCACGTCCACTCTGGCGCGCATCCTGACGAATATCGCGAGCATCCTGGCGTTTTTCCGCGCGGTAGGTGGCGTGTGCGGTGAGGGTCGGCAGCAACAGGGCGGCGGTAAGCAGAGGCAGGATTATTTTTTTCATTGTCGGAACCTTAAATATAAAAATAAATCACGGAATGTTATAATTGTGGTTCGTAATCTTATGTAAATCGACACAAAATGTGCTGAATTCTCTTTTTTTTAGTTTATTATTAAACACGCCCGGCAAATTCTCATTTTATTATTCTCGTTGCTACGTATTTTAGCTTATTACGCTAAAGAGATTACGTATATGGCATCAGGGCTCATTCGCTTTAAGTATTTGCATTGATTTTTATCAACGATTCTTATTCATCAGGTTGTGGCGGGTATTTGGCCGTGCGATGCTCGCGGCATGAGATTTTTCTCAGTCCCCGCGAAGTTAAATGGAATTGTTAATAAAAGGAATATTATATGAAGCGTTCAATTATTGCTGCTGCAGTATTTTCAACCGTGCTGATGAATGTTAATGCTTTTGCTGCGGCGCCAAATGAAGAGCAGGGCGAGTTAGTTATTATTGGTAATGTTATTAATTCTTCCTGTCGTTTTGAAACCGATTATAGCAGTACAATTCAGCTGGCTGATGTTGATGCAACCCGTTTTGCCGGCATGGCGGCCGGTGAAGTCTTATCCGGTAATTTCGCCACCAGTAGCGATCCATTAACTATCGTTTGCCCGGAAGGCACAGTATTGAAATCGATTGATATTAGCGGCGGGACCTATACTACCGGCGGCGTACTTAATCCTATCGCGACGACAACTTCTGCTAATGGTGTCGGTTTTAAATTAAAACTGGGTGATTCGGAGATTAATGAAAATACCATGTATGACGTTAATAATTTGCCGCGGGCGGTGACTTCTGTGGGCAATGGCGTCTATCAAATGAACTTCTCTGCGCAATACGCACGAATTAATGCCACCACTCCGGTGACCGCCGGTGAAGTCCGCTCGGTGTTAACGATTGCCGTATCTGCGGAGTAAGGACCTGTGCCGGCGTTTCGCCGGCAATTATTGTGCTGAGGGTGTGGTGCTATGAAACGGATTTTATTAGCAGGCTTATTTATCGCTATGCAACCCGCGCATGCCGGAGTGGTGATTTTCGGTACCCGGGTTGTCTATCCGGCTGAGAAACAAGAAGTGGTCGTACAGTTGATGAATCATGGCGCCCGCTCTTCACTGGTGCAGTCGTGGATAGACGATGGCAATACCTCGTTGCCGCCGGAAAAAATCAACGTGCCTTTCCTGCTGTCGCCGCCGGTGGCGCGCATAACGGGTAACTCCGGTCAGCAGCTGCGAATTAAAAAGTTAGCCAACAAACTTCCGGCGAACAAAGAGTCGCTGTTTTATCTCAACGTACTCGATATTCCTCCGAATACACCAGGCAGTGAGGGGGCGAATACGCTGCGGTTTGCCATGCAAAACCGCATTAAGCTTTTTTATCGCCCTAAAGGTATCGCGGCGGTAAATAAAGATACGTTTAAAAGTATTTCGTTGTCTTCGCGCAAAAACGCTCTGCATATTGCCAATGGTTCGGCAAATTGGTTGACGATTACTGAAATTAAACTCAGTAACGTTAAAGTCAATGAGCGCAGCGTTATGCTTGCGCCGTTATCCAGTCAGGATGTTTTTTTAAAAAATAATCTCGCCCGCCAGTATTCGCTAACGATGATTGATGATAATGGGAACTTTATTAGCGACAGGCTCAATGTAAAATAATAAATAATGGAGTTGGCCATGTTAAGGATGACGCCGCTTTCCTCAATGATATTGTTGGTTTTATTATCCGGCCAGTTGCAGGCCGCTGAGGAGACTTTTGATACCAATTTTATGATCGGCGGAATGAAAGGTGAGAAATCGTCAAGCTTTCGCTTCGCGGATAATCAACCGCTGCCTGGGGAATATGAATTGGATATTTACGTCAATAAACAATGGCGTGGTAAATATCCAATCGTAGTCGCCAGTAATCCGGATGATACCTGCTTGTCATCGGCATTATTAAATCAGCTGGGAATCAAAGCGGATAGCGCGCAGATGGTGAAAGATAACCAGTGTATGACGCTAAAATCTGCGGTGCGGAGCGGCAGTTATACCTTTAATATCAATATTTTTCAGCTTGATTTAGAAATTCCGCAGGCCTACGTTCTGGATCTTGAGCGCGGCTACGTCGCGCCGGAAAGTTGGGACCGCGGCGTTAACGCGCTGTATACCTCTTATTATCTGAGCCAGTATTACAGCGACTATAAAGACAGCGGCAATAACAAAAGCACCTATGCCCGTTTCAACAGCGGGCTGAACCTGTTGAGCTGGCAGTTGCACTCTGACGCCACCTACAGCAAGGCCGATAGCGGCGGTGGCGACTGGAAGAGCAACACCCTGTATCTGGAACGCGGCTTCGCGCCGATTTTAGGCACCTTGCGCGCGGGCGACATGTATACCTCAGCGGATATTTTCGATGCGGTACGCTTTCGCGGCGTTAGTCTGTTCCGCGACATGCAAATGTTGCCAAACTCAAAACAGAACTTTACGCCGATCGTACAGGGGATTGCCCAGAGCAACGCGCTGGTAACCATTGAGCAGAACGGCTTTACCGTTTATCAGAAAGAGGTGCCGCCGGGGCCTTTTGCGATTGCCGATTTACAACTCGCCGGCGGCGGGGCGGATCTCGATGTCACTATCCGGGAAGCCGACGGCTCGGTAACCACCTACCTGGTGCCTTATTCCTCGGTACCCAATATGTTGCAGCAGGGGGTATCTAAATATGACATTGCCGCCGGGCGCAGCCATATCGAAGGCGCCAGCAACCAGGAAGACTTTATGCAGGCCAGCTATCAATATGGCCTGAACAATCTGCTGACCCTGTATGGCGGTACCATGCTCGGTACCGACTATCAGGCTTTTACTATGGGAACCGGGTGGAATACCCATCTTGGCGCGGTATCCGTTGACGGTACCTGGGCGCGCAGCGATCAGGATAACGGTACTTTTGAAGGACAAAGTTATCAGATTGCCTACAACAAATACCTCACTCAGACTAAAACACGCTTCGGTATGGCGGCTTATCGCTATTCAACCAGCGACTATCGCACCTTTAACGATCATGTCTGGGCGAAGAACCGTAATAGTTATCACCATGATGATAATGACGTTTACAACATTGATGATTATTACCGTTATGATTTTGGCCGTAAAAATAGTTTTTCCGCCAATATTAGCCAGTCGTTGCCGGAAGGATTAGGGTCTTTCTCACTGAGCGCCTTATGGCGTGATTACTGGGGAAAAAGCGGCAGTAATAAAGATTATCAACTGAGCTACACCAATAACTGGCAGCGGGTTTCCTGGACCATTTCGGCCAGCCAGACCTATGATGAGGATCATCATGAAGATAAGCGCTTTAACCTCTTCATTTCGATTCCGCTTATCTGGGGAGAGAGTGATAGCGTGCTGGCGCGTCGTCTGACGTTGTCGAATTCGACGACCTTCGATAACGACGGTTTTGCCTCCAATAACACCGGCATCAGCGGAACCGGCGGCCAACGAGACCAGTTTGATTATGGTGTGAACTTTAGCCGGCAGCAGCAAAATCATGAAACCACCGCCGGCGGCAACCTTACCTGGAACGCGCCGCTGGCGACGCTGAGCGGCAGCTACAGCCAGTCGTCGAAATATACCCAGGCCAGCGGCAGCCTGTCTGGCGGGGTGGTAGCCTGGTCCGGCGGCGTCAATTTCGCGAACCAGCTATCGGAAACCTTCGCCATTATTCAGGCGCCGGGCCTGGAAAATGCTTACGTCAATGGTCAGAAATATCGCACCACCAACGCGCAGGGAACGGTCATTTTCGACCATGTATTGCCCTATCGCGAAAGTTCGTTACTGCTGAATACCGCCAATACGCAGAGCAAAACCGAGTTGATTGGCAACCGTAAAGCGGTCGCTCCGTACCGCGGCGCGGTGGTGCTGGCGCGTTTCGATACCGATCAACGTCAACCCTGGCTTATTCACGCCGAACGCCCGGACGGTACGCCGCTGAAATTTGGCTATGAAATTGAAGATAACGACGGACAGAATGTCGGCGTCGTCGGTCAGGGCAGCATGCTGTATATCCGCACCGATAACGTACCGCCGTCGATAACCATCGCGGTCGATAAGCAGCAGGGCCATTACTGCACCATTACATTTAAACATACCATTGATGAAGGTAAGACCTATGTCTGCCGCTAAAAGGACGATTTTCATGAAATGGATAATTTTGCTGGTATTAAGCTTATGCTCTTTTTTAGCGCGGGCGGGGAACTGTGATGTCACCCCGGATGTTAAATCGCTGACGGTTGACGCTAGTGGTAATTACACATTTAAACCGCTGGCGGCCAGCGGTGAATTGAATGTCCAAAACAGTGATATTCAGGCCGACGGATTTCACTTTATCTGCAACAGTACGCAAAATGTCAGCGTCTCGGTGGCATCGTCGCCCCCTGACAATAAAGACTTCTACGTGGTGGTCGGCAGTAAAACCTACGTGATGGAGTTTTCTCTCGATCCTGCAAAACTCAACGCGCTTGCGGATGGTAATATCATAAAAAATCAGAGTTATAACTTAGCGGATATCTTCAACAGCGTGATCGGTATTCGCTATACGATTAAAGAAGGCGCGGCGGTCGGGACGCAGGTGAGGCCAGGAGAATCCTTTCCACTGCTTTACTCGATGCGCTTTGAGTACTGTAAAGGCAATAAAGATTGCCATGTGATAACCATCAATTACACCTTTAACGTCACCCTGCAGATTAATATTATGACCTGCGGTTTTGACGTCCCGAGCCGTCTCATCAATATGGGCGATTACAGCTACTTCGATATTAAAGAAGACAAAGCGCAATATCGCATGGAAAGCGTTGATATCGACTGTAGCCAGAACGAGTCGGCGGTATTCGAACTGACGCCCGGTAAAATTGATTATTACTTTGTCGCCGCCTCCGGCTTTGCCGGCACCAGCAAAATATTGAAGAATGACGATCAGGATGCCGCCACCGGCGCCGGAGAAGTCGGTTTTCATCTGCGCGATAGCCAGGGCGGGGAACTCCAGTACGGCAGCGGTTTCCTTTATCACTCCGACGAGGAGGCCCGGCATGGCAGCAACAACCCGATCTATCTGCAAATCAAACCGATGAAATATGGCGAGAATATCCGCGGCGGTACGATTAAAAGCCGGGTCATTATCGTGGTGAACAATAACTAACCTTCTGTACCGCGCGCCTTCCTTTGCGCGCGGTGTACGTGGTTTACGTGGTTGCGACCGGTTCAGGTCGCAACTGCTGCTGGCGAATACTCACCAGCGCCACCAGCGCCAGTAGCGCGAAAGCCAGCAGCATCAGCGCAATGGGGATATAGCTATCCCACATCATGAGAAAAGCCACCGCCAGCATCGGGCTAATACCGCCGGAAATCACCGCCCCAATCTCATGTCCCAGCGCCAGCCCGGTGTAGCGTACCTCCACCGGAAATAGATCCACCATCAGACACGGCTGCGCGGCAATCATCGCGCCATGGCACAATGGCAATGCCAACAGCATGGCGAGCAGCATCGCCGGGAAGGTGTGCATATTCAGTAGCCAGAAGAAGGGGAAGGCCACCAGCGCCATGCCTATCACGCCGATGTAGTAAAGCCGCTTACGGCCAATGCGATCGGAAAGCCATCCCCAGCCGAGAATCGTGGCGATCTCCACCGTCATAGCGATGGTGACCGCCGCGATCAGGTCGCGGGTGTCGATGCCGATATGTTTGCAATAGACCACTGAAAATGTGAAGAAGATATACACCGCGCCGTTTTCCGCCAGCCGCAGGCCGATTGCCTGCAATATCGCTCGTGGATGATTTTTAAAGGCGCTGAGTACCGGTAAATGATGGGCCTCATTTTTGCTGTCGTTTTCTGCTTTGCGCGCCACGAATTCCGCGTTTTCCTGGATGTTACGGCGAATATAGACGCCGACCAGAAAGATAAACAGGCTGAGCAAAAACGGAATACGCCACGCCCACGACATCACCTCTTCCTGTGGTAGCAGCTGTACCAGATAGAATGCCAGCGAAGAAAGAACAAACCCGCCGCAGACTCCTACCTGGCTCCAGGCGGTGTAGTACCCTTTCTGGCTTTCCGGCGCGTTTTCGCTGAGCATCAACACCCCGCCGCCCCATTCGCCGCCGGAAGCCACGCCCTGTACAAAGCGCAGCGTAATCAAGGCGATTGGCGCCAGCACGCCGATGTGGGCGTAGGTTGGCAGCAGGCCAATTAAGAACGTACTGGCGCCCATCAGCGTCAGGGTGATGATTAGCGTCATTTTGCGACTGTAGCGATCGCCGAGATGGCCGAATATCACGCCGCCGAGCGGGCGGGCGATAAAGCCGATGGCGAAGCCGGAAAAGGCTAAAAATGAACCGAGCAGCGGGTCATTCGTGGCGGGGAAAAACAGTGGCCCGAAGACCAGCGCCGCCGCGGTGCCGTACAGGAAAAAATCGTACCATTCCAGCGAGTTGCCGAGAAAAGACCCGATGATTAATTTGCGCATAGGTTGCGCCGGGGGGACCGTTGTACCGCTCACAGCTCCAGACATAAGGTTAACTCCAGTGCAGGTGAATCAGGCGGCGCCTGCTGGCGCCGGGCGATGGGTCGGCTGGGTTTTTATGGTTATGATGAAACTTAGCGGCACGACGCCATGCTAAGGGTGTGGAACTGGCGATTAAACCAGACCAGCCCGTCGCTGGGGTTGCCGAAGCGGATCTGTTTGACCTCGCAGTAAAATACGCTGTGGCTGCCCACTTCGTGGCTGTCGGCAATGACGCAGTCGCAGTTCACTACGGCGGAAGCCAGCGCCGGCGAGCCGGTCTCCAGCGCCAGCCATTCGTCGTGCAGGAAGCGCTCTTCAGAGCGGATTTGGCCGTTGGCGAAAATCCCGGACAATTGCTGATGCTGACCGGAGAGCACGTTAACGCACAGCACGCCGTTGTGCTGGAATTTGCCGTGCGCGAAGGACGAGCGGTTCATGCATACCAGCAGCGTCGGCGGTGAATCCGTCACGCTACACACCGCCGAGGCGGTAAAGCCGAAGCGGCCCGCCGGGCCATCGGTGGTAATAATGGTGATCGCGCTGCCCAGTTGCGCCATGGCATTACGAAAATCAGATGTCAGGTTCATAGTCATACCCGTTATTTCAGTTTGACGTATTCGAAGCCTTCAATAACCAGCCGCGGGGTTTTGGCCCGCGAACAGCACAGCAGGATCTGGTCGTTGTCTTCGCGTTCTTCTTCGGTTAAATAC
Source organism: Klebsiella sp. CN_Kp091 (assembly GCF_040065095.1). Taxonomy (NCBI): domain Bacteria; kingdom Pseudomonadati; phylum Pseudomonadota; class Gammaproteobacteria; order Enterobacterales; family Enterobacteriaceae; genus Klebsiella; species Klebsiella sp. CN_Kp091. Next base: position 25,622 of record NZ_JBEAIO010000048.1, read on the forward strand.
TCGTCGCGGTGGTCAGGTACGCCGCTACAAACGTTGGCGAGGCAGGTGCCGCAGACGCCCTGTTGGCAGGAGACTTTCACTTTGATGCCGGCCTTTTGCAGCGCGGCGACGATGGTCTCGTTTTCGCCGACGGTAACGCTAAGGTTGAGTTCCGGAACCTCAACCTCAAAGCTGCCGCCGCTGGTTTCGACCTCGCGGTTGAAATACTCCTGATGCAGCCGCTCCGCGCTGAAACCGCACCCCTGCGCCGTTTCATTAATCCACGCCATAAAACCCTCCGGACCGCAAACGTACAGGTGGCCGGCGGCGGCGTGAGGCGTCAGGAGTTCCTGAGGGCGGATCCGGTCGTTTTCATCGCTGATATGTAGCTGAACGTGCGCGCTAAAGTGGCAATCCGCCAGCTCGGCCAGAAACGCCATTCCCTCACGGCTGTGGCCGCAGTAATGCACTTCGAAGGATTTCCCGGCGCGAAATAGCGTATCGGCCATCGCCAGCATCGGCGTGATGCCAATGCCGCCGCCGATCAGAATGCTATGAGGCGCCGACATCTCCAGCGCGAACAGGTTGCGCGGGGGGCTAATTTGCACCTCGTCGCCGGGCTGTAAAGCGTGCGCCGCCAGCGAACCGCCGCGCGAGGCGCGATCCTTGAGGATCCCCAACCGATAGCGCTGCGGGTGATGGGCGCTGCCGCACAGCGAATACTGGCGCACGATGCCATCGCCAAGATGCAGATCGATATGCGCCCCGGCGCTAAACGAGGGCAGGGGAGCGCCGTCCGGCGAGGCCAGCGTCAGGACTACCACCTCGGCTCCCTGAATTTCGCGTTCTATGACGCGTACCGTCAATGTTTCAGCCATAGTTTTTCTCCACCCGCGAAGGGCTTAACGCATATAAATGCCGCCATTGATATCCCAGGTCGCACCGGTGATAAAGGTGGCGGAGGGCGCCGCCAGCAGTTCTACCGCGCGGGCGACCAGCAGCGGATCGCCAAGCCGCTTCATCGGGATCATCTCCAGCAGCGCCGGCATTTTCTCTTCCGGCACCGCGGCGCGAACGGAAGGAAGATCCAGCGGCCCCGGCGCAATCGCGTTGACGCTCACCCCGGCGTTACTCAGGGCGCGGGCGAAGACTTTGGTCAGGGTAATAATGCCGCCTTTGGAGGCTGCATAGTGGGCGCCGGAGGCGGTGCCGCCGTTTTGCCCGGCCAGCGACGCGAGGTTAATAATGCTGCCCTGCTGGCGCTGGCTGAAATAGCGGCCGATGGTCTGGCAGCCGACGAAGGTGCCGCGCAGGTTGGTGCTGGTGACGCGATCGAACTCCTCCACGTCGATCTCCATGATCGGCGTAGTCAGGGTTAAGGCGGCGTTGTTGACCAGCACGTCGAGTTCGCCGAAGCGTGCGCGGATCTGCGCCAGCGCATCGCTGAACTGTTGCGGCTGGCGAATATCCAGCGCCAGCGGCAGCAGCCGCTGCTGGCTGGGATCGATCTCCTGCGCGCTGCGGGTGACCGTATCGAGATTGAGGTCGGCCATCGCCACCTGATAGCCCTGTTGCCAGAGATGGCGGCTGATAACCAGCCCAAGGCCGTTGGCCGCGCCGGTAATAAGTACGCTACGTGTCATAAAGTCCTCACAGGATGTAGCCAATGCTATGCAGGTAATCGTCGCCGTTAATCAGGCGTACGACCTTTTGCAGGATGCGGAAACTGTCGCCCTCCGGCGCCAGCGTCCAGGTGACGTCAGCGGCGTAGTGCTGTTCATTGCCCTTGCGGTACTCGTAAAGGAATTGGGCGCAGCGGACTTCGACGACCTCATCGCTGGCGCTGAGCAGGCGATAACGGCCGCTCATGCGGATAGTGCGCGCGCGCGGGGTGGTGGAGATCGATTCGCCGCTGTATAAACGCTGCACGCGTTTTTCCCGCATCTCGTGGTTGTCGTAGGCGTAGTTGAGCACGTTGGCGAAATCGGTGGTCTGCTGGTCGATGGGAATGATGTACATTCCCTCAGCGCGCCACAGCGCCAGCCATTCACGGAATTCGCCTTGATCGAGCAGGTCCGCTTCCTGGTTAATAAACTGAATGGCGGCGTTGAGGATAGGTGATGTGTTCATTATTGCCCCCGGTTATCAGCGGTCATGTACTTTTTCCATTGTTGATAGGCGGCGCGCATGCCGGTTTCGGCGCTGACGTCGCTGCGCAGGCCGTCGGCGGTGCGGACTTCGCCGGGCAGGCCGCGGTTGAGCATGATCCACAGATCGTCGCCCGCGCCGCCGCCGCGCTGCACCCGCTCCCAGGCCTCTGAATCATCGGGGGTGCCGAAGCCCATCGGCCCCTGGAAGTGTTCGTGCAGCCGCAGGCGCGCCTGGTTGGCAATCGCCGGGCCATCTTTCATGGTCAGCACCATGTGATGAATTTCCGTCTCTTTTACCGATATCGGCTGCAGCACGCGGAAGAAGGCCATTGAACAGGCGACATTGGGGAACAGGTTAAGGTTAAAACCGCTGCCGCCGACCGCGCGTACGATGCGCCGCACCTGCTGCTCGTCGTGGCCTTCCTCGCGCAGGGCCTGGGCCAGTTCGCTAAAGCGATCCGGGATTGGCGCATCGAGATTGTCTTCCAGATCGATAAGCTCGGGGATCATCACCATCACGCTGTGGCCGTTGCCGAGATCTTCCACGAAGCCTTTGCCATCGACGAAGTTGAGCATCTCTTCGGTCTGTTTATCGACCGAGCTTAAAAACGACTTATGGACGATCGGGAAGTGATAGCCGTCGGTGGTATTTTCCAACTGGATTTTCCAGTTGCCGGGAAAGCGAAAACGGTGCGCGGTGGTGGCCTGCAGCGCGTAGCCAGCCCCCTGTTTCATGAACAGATCCATCCATTTCATCGCCGGGCCGAGGAAGTCGGTCAGCGGTTCAATGTCGTGGTTGAAGCTGGCGAAAATCATTCCGGCGTAGCTTTCAACGCGCAGGCGCACCATGCCGAGCTCAGATTTGTTCAGCGTATCGCCGTAGCTCTCCGGATGCGGCACGCCGCGCAGCGCGCCGTCGAGGCCATAGCCCCAGCCGTGATACGGGCAGGTAAAACCGTTCGTTTTCCCGCTGCGATGTTCGCAAACGGTGGCGGCACGGTGGCGGCAGCGGTTGAGCAGCACGTTGATATTGCCTTTGCGATCGCGCACGACGATCACCGGCTGGGTACCCACCATCGAGGATTTATAGCTGCCGGCGTCAGGGATTTCGCTCTCGTGGGCGACCCATACCCAGGTACGGTTAAAAATGTTGTCGATTTCGAGGTCGAAAATTTCCTCGGAAGTATAGAGACAGGTATGGACCCGGTCGCTTTGCACCAGTGCCGCCAGCGTTTCGGCGGTATGGCTGGTATCGATATTTTTTACCGGAATACATTCAGACATTGTCACTCTCCACATATCTCTTTTAATGACCATCAGGCACCGGTAAATCGGCGAGCGAATGCCAGTCAGCTACCGGGCGGCTAAATAAATTACGGGTGGTAAAATGATGAATAAACCACTGTTGATCTTGTTTAATAAATTCAATGACGAGCTCCGCGCTATTTAAATGCGAGCCGCCGCGGCGAAACGTTGAAGCTTGCAGCATTTTCCAGCGGCCAACCGCGTGGTTATTTTCGCCAACGCGAATATACTCGGCCGTTAAATAATGTACGTTGATGGCGAAGTGCGACGGCTCGCTAATATAAGCGTTCATCATCCCCACGATCGCCGCTCTGCCGCAGTGGCGCCCGAGCTTTTGTTGATATAATTCGCCGATACCTTCCCAAATAGCCGTTTCGCTAAATAGCGCGCCAATTTCTCGGGCGGTATCCGGATGCGTTAGATCATCACAGAGATGCATATACTGGCTGATGGCGTTACGGATCTGCACCACGGCTTCCAGCTTTTCCAGGCGTTGCAGCATTTCTTCATTCATTGCCGGCTCCGTGTTGACTTATAAATAGCCGGGCTGCGGCGAGTGGCCGAAGAACATATTGCCGGCGTTGATGTATGTCAGCTCGCCCATAAAGGCGTGCTGGGTGATGACCATGGAGTCGCGGGCATAGCGCTGCAGCGGGCTGCGCATTGAAATGCCCGGCATCCCGGCCAGTTTCAGCGCGCGGGTGGTGACCGAAGCAGAGACGCGGGTAATATGGGTGGAAGAGAGGCGCATGGCGTTAATCCGCTCTTCTCCCGGTTCATCGCCGCGCAGAATCGCCTGCCAGACATCGTCGATGGCGTCGTAGAACCAGCAGCGCGCCGAACGCAGATCCGCTTCGCAGTGGGCGATTTCCATCTGCGCGAATTGACGATCCGCCAGGCACGGCGCGCCGGTGACCGAGCTTTGTCGTTCGGCAATGGCGTAAATCTCCGATAACGCCGCGCGGGCGATACCCAGCGCGACCACCGACAGCACCTGAGTGGCCAGCGACAGTACCGGATAGCGATACAGAGGGCCTTCGAGGTTAAGTTCGCCGCCGCGAATAAAGGTCCACTCCTGCGGCACGAAGGCATTATTCAGCACCACGTCATGGCTGCCGGTACCGGAGAGGCCGACCGTATTCCAGACCGGATCGATGGTGAACTTCCCGGCGGGTAGCACCGCGATGCGCGGTAGCGGACGGTCGCTACCGTCATCGGTTAGAATGCCCACGCCGATAAGTTCGGCGCCGCTGCAGCCGCTGGCGAAGCTCCAGCGCCCGCTGACGCGGTAACCGCCATCCTGAGTCGTCGCTTTTTGCGGCGGGAAGATCCCGCCGGCAAAGACAATATCCGGCCCGTGGCGGTAAAGCTCATCGAGACTGCTCGGCGGCAGGCCGCCAAGATAAAACGGATTCATGCCGAAGCTCGCCACCCAGCCGGCAGATCCGTCCGCCGTTGAGAGCGTTTCAATTAACTGACAAAACTCCGCAGGTGATATTTCATCGCCGCCGTAGCGTTTTGGCACCAGCGCGCGATAAACACCAATCTTTTTAAAGCGGGAAATGATATCTGCCGAGATATATTTCTGCTGCTCGAACTCCTCGCTGCGTTTTTTAATATCCGCGAGTAATTCGGCAAATTCTATTGTCGTGGCGTGCAGGGTCTTTTCCGCACGCGAAGTTGCAGAGGGGTTTAACATGCGATTTAGCCTCTTCCAGTTAATGAAAGTACGGTTTTATTATTTTAATTTTTCCAGCAAATACTCAGCGTAATTAAGTAAATCGAACTCTTTATTTTTATTGGCGACTAATTGCAGAGCCACCGGGCGATGATTAACTTCGCCAAGCGGCAGGCTCAGGGCCGGATGACCGCTTAAATTAAATGGGCGCACCAGGCGAGTCAGGTTGACCACTTTGAGCGGATCCGCCGCTTCTTCCAGCGTTGGCGGGCATTCTGGCAGGGTCGGCAGCAGAATCAGCGGGGTTTTCGCCAGTTGCGCATCCACCGCGGCGCTGAATTGTTGACGCACGCTTTCCGCAGCCTGCCGCTGCTGAGGGCCGATCTCCGCGCCAGCGCGGATCCGCTGGGCGACGTCCGGCGCCAGATTCGGCGCGTTGATAATGTTGTGAAACGCCAGCCAGTTTTCCTGGCTTATCACCGTAAGCCCGGCCTGATGCGCTTCGTTGAACCCCGGCAGTTCAGCGCTAGTCCATGTCAGACCCGCCTGCTGCAGACGTGAGACGATCAGTTGCTCAATTTCCGGCGTTGCCATGCCCGCCAGATAGCTTATCGCGGGGGCTTCCCGGCGCGCAGGAGACACTGATTCCCCCAGCGCTTTTGCCAGCGCCTGACTCAATGTGGCGATATCGCGGGCGAACAGGCCGACGCAGTCGAGCGAACTTTCAGTCGGCATGACGCCAGCGCGGCTCAGGCGGCCAAAGCTCGGCTTCAGGCCAGCCACGCCGCAGCAGGCCGCGGGCATTCGCACCGAGCCGCCGGTATCGGTGCCGACGGCGAAGTCGACTTCACCGGCCGCGACCACGGCGGCAGAGCCGCTGGACGAACCGCCGGGGATTAACTGCGGATAATGCGGATTGCGCGGCGTACCGCTATGCGGGTTGATGCCGGTGACGCCAAAGGCCAGCTCGTGTAGGGTGGTTTTGCCGCGCAGCTGGCAGCCGTTATCCAGTAGCGCCGCGACTACGGCCGCATGGCGGACGGCAGGCGGCGCATCCTGCAATACCGGACTGCCGGCGCGGGTCGGGAAACCGGCAATATCGAGGCTGTCTTTGACCGCAAACGTCAGCTCGCCGTCGCCAAGGGTAAAGCGCGAGATAAACCCGGATTGTGCGTTTTCTGTCTCTGTACGATGTTCAGTAACCATGTTTCACAACTCCGTAAGGGGTGATAATTACCGCGCTAAATGACTAAAAAACGACCCGCTGGCGTTTGAGATAATCTTGTCAGTAAAACTTGAAATTTCAAGTAATTTGTCACCCGTTTTTTACATCGAAATTCATGATAAGACGACGCTATGAAGGCAATAATTTTTATTAATGTATTGATTTTTATGGATAAAAAATTGTGTTTAAATTTTAATCTCTTGAGGGACGTCACAAAAATAAATGAAAAATATAAGTTAAAAAAATGATAAAAAAGTGTGCGAAAAACGCAGGGGAGGGCAAAATAAAAAGAATAACCATTTATAGGAAATGGTTATTATTGCAGGGGATTAGTCATCGAGATTATGCAGAATGAGCGCCAGCACCTGATTCATCTTTTTTTCCTGCGCTGGGGTGATGCCCTTGAAGGCTTTAGCAAACACGGTTTCCGCTAACGCCCGGGCTTCGGCAACTTTGGCTTCACCGGCGGCGGTAAGTTCCGCTTCGGTGACCCGACCATCGCTGACGCTAACGTGGGTCGTGAGCAGGCCATCATCGCGCAGACGGCCAACAATTTTGGTCACCGTTGGCATCTTACTAACGGCATATTCGGTGATCCGCGAAATACTGGCGCGGTGGTACTGATGCACCAGCATCAGTACGCGAAAGCGGGAAAGGTCGATGTCGATTTTTTTGAGCTCGATTTCCATTAATTGGGTATAACGGGCGTAAACGTTAACCACCCAAAAGAAGGGAAACTCTTCTTTATGAAAGCGGCTTTCGTGGCTCTCTGGCGGGGTCGAAGAGTGAGTCTTATCCACAAGCATCTCCTTGCCTGACGACGATAGAATGTGCAGATGGTATGCGTATTTGGCGGTTATTGCAAAACGCAATACGCTGTAATAAGACCCTGCGATGCTGAGGTGATTAAGCTGACTTCGGCACAATGCGAGACCTCTAAAAGGTGACGACATTATGTTAGCCATACGTTATTTAAGCCGCGAAACACGCTTGCTGCTGGCGGGCGTGCTGGGGGTTGCGCTGCTATGGGCCGCCATGACGCTGCATGCCCATTGGGGAGCGTTTATTCAGTGGTGTCTGGCGATGCAAATTACCCTGCATCGCTACCTGGTCATGTACCTGTTGCAGCTCAACGATAACCAGTACAGTGGCGGCGTCTGGCTGCTGGTTGGGGCATTTCTCTATGGCGTGCTGCACGCCATTGGACCAGGGCACGGTAAATTCATCGTCACCACGTACCTCAGTACCAACCAGGAGAGCGTGGCGGCAGCGCGGATTGTCCCGTTCCTTGGCAGCCTGATGCAGGGAGTGAGCGCCATATTATTCGTCTTTATCCTCGCGGTTGGCCTGAACCTGGCCTCTGGCGACCTTAGCGCCAGCCGCTGGTACGTGGAGAAAATTAGCGCCCTGATGATTGGCGCCTTTGGCGCATATGTTATCTACCGGGCGCTGGCAAGCCTGCGCCCGCGCAAAATGACGATTAACGCAGTGACGCCTTTGCATGGGCATGATGCACAGTGCGGCTGTGGCCATCATGGCGTTGGGCGCGAATTACACGGCGTCGACTGGAAAACTCGCCTTGGCGTCGTGCTGGCGATTGGCGCGCGTCCCTGTAGCGGAGCAATCATGATCCTGATGTTTGCTAATGCGCTGGGAATTGTCAGTTGGGGCATTGCCGCGGTGATGACCATGGCATTAGGCACCGCGCTTTCAATCCTCGGATTGTCGCTGGTGGTACGCTATGCGCGCAATCGGGCGATCAACTTGTTTATCGCCGATAGCCGTCAGCTACGCTGGCTGGTGCCGTTGGTGAAAATGATTGGCGGCGTGCTGCTCATCTTGTTTGCTACAGTGCTGTTTCTAACTGTCATCCCGGTCAGCGCCAACGGCGATTTTATTGCCGCCGGATGTTAGTCGTTTTCCAGCAGGCGCATCAATACCCGCAGCGCCTCGTCTAACTGCTGGCGTTGGGGGACGGAAAGCCCCGCCAGCAGTTGTTGCTCATTCGCCACGTGGGTGGCAACCGCCTCATCGATCAGCGCTCGTCCCTCTGGCGTTAACGCTACCAGCATGCTGCGGGCATCCTGAGGATTTGCTAAGCGGGTAATCAACCCTCGTTTTTCCAGCGCCTTGAGGCGATGGGTCATCGTGCCGGAGGTAATCATCAGTGTCGAAAAGAGCTGGGTCGGCGACAGCACGAATGGCTCGCCGGCGCGGCGCAGCGTCGCCAGCATGTCGAACTCCCAGCGTACCAGAGAATGTTTGATGAAAGCCGTCTCAACGCGCGGCTCCAGCAGCATGGCGCAGCGTTTCAGGCGGCCGATTGGCCCCATCGGGCTGCAATCCAGATCCGGGCGCTCGCGCTGCCATTGGGCGAGAATGCGGTCAACGGCATCCGTTGGCGGTAATTTGTCCATGCGTGCTCACTTATCTTGATATCAAGATATTTATCGATACATACTTGCTACACAATTTAACTTGATATGAAGATAAAATCATGGCCTTTTTTACTCGTCATCTGGCGGTCGATCTGCTGCTGACCGCGCTGGCTCCCGCTATCTGGGGAACCACCTATATCGTTACTTCGCAGTTCCTACCGCCGGACCGTCCTTTTATCGCCGCGCTGTTGCGGGTATTACCTGCCGGAATTGCGTTGTTACTGTGGAGCCGTCAGTTTCCGCAGCGTGGTGAGTGGTGGAAGCTGATCATCACCGGAATATTAAATATCGGCGCCTTTCAGGCGTTACTGTTTATCGCCGCTTATCGTCTTCCCGGCGGGTTGGCGGCGGTGATCGGCGCGATTCAGCCGCTGCTGGTGATGCTGCTGGCCTGGTGCGTGGATCGCCAGCGTTCGCCGTGGCTGGCGGTGGTTTCCGCCTGCGCCGGGATCATCGGTATGGCGATGTTGCTGCTTTCTCCGCGCACGGTGCTGGATTCGTTAGGTATCGGCGCCGCCTTTCTTGGCGCCGTTAGTATGGCGCTGGGCACCTGGCTGTCGCGGCGCTGGGCGCTATCGTTGCCGGTCGTGGCGATGACCGGCTGGCAATTGCTGATTGGCGGGATCGTGTTACTGCCTATCGCGCTGCTGGTGGACCCGCCGCTGCATAACGTCACCCTATTACAGGCCGCTGGTTATGTCTGGCTGTGCGTAGCCGGGGCGATGCTGGCGTATGGCTTATGGTTTCGCGGTATCAGTCGATTGTCGCCGGTGGCGGTATCGGCAATGAGCCTGCTAAGTCCGGTGACGGCGGTACTGCTGGGATGGATTTTTCTCGGTCAGAGAATTGAGGGAATGGCGTTGGCGGGGCTGATTGTGGTGCTGGCGAGTGTGCTCTCTATTCAGCGCGCGCTGGCGAAACGTTGACGTGAAAAAGCCCCATGAAGGGGCTCGACATTGCCGTGTTTTTTTACGTGGCGGGAGCCAGACCAGCCGTCCTCAGACGACCTGTCCGGCAGCTCCCTCTGCGACCATTCGGTTATTTAGACAGTTCCGCCGTCATGTGTACCTGATTACCGGTATAGGCTTCGGTAATGTGGTAAGAGGCGCCCTGATCTTTAGCGATAGCAGCGATTTTTGCTTCTGCGTTGTCCAGGGTATCAGAGGTCACGCTTACCGGGTGAGCCGCAAAGCTTGCGAAAGAAACCAGAGACAGCATACCAGCAGCAGCAAGTAATTTTACGTTTTTCATGGTGTTTATCCTTTTAACTTTTATGGTGGAAAGCGTTGTGCTTTCGATGGGTTTATAATAAGTCTGCTAACTATAACGTACGTTGCAAAAAGTGCGATTTAGATCACATTTTTGTGGCGGTTGTATGACTGCAAATGGAATTTTTATTGAAAAAAACTGTAAAAACATAATGTTATATCTCATCTTTGAGAGTGCTAATTTCCGTTGACCCGCGTTTAAACCTCGCCAGAATTTCGCCTGGCATTGATTATGTGAATGGTTTGGTGGTTTTTTGGCTTTCTGTGACGGTGATACTTCGCCCGCTGGCGAAGCATTGCTAGCCATCGGCGCGCTACAGTGCTGCTTCATTCGTTACTGGAGGAAAAAACCATGATTGCGGTACTCTTTGAAGCACAGGTCACGCCAGCGCAGCAGGAACGATACCTTGCGCTGGCGGCACAGCTGAAACCGCTGCTGGAGACTATCGACGGCTTTATCGCCATTGAGCGTTTTCAAAGCCTCAGTGCGCCGGGGAAGATATTGTCGCTGTCCTGGTGGCGGGATGAGCAGGCGGTGGCGGACTGGAAGTGCAATATTTGTCATCAGGCGGCGCAGCGGGAAGGGCGGGAGTCTATTTTTGCTGATTATCAGATTCGCGTGGCGCAGGTGCTGCGTGAATATCAGATGCAGAGTCCGCGCTCTGCGTAACCGACATTAAGCGGAGGTGTTATGCTGCAACCTGCGGTTGTGATTAATGATGACGAAGCGCTGGCCGTGGCGATGGCGGCGGTTGCTTCGGCGATGGCTGACCCTTCACGAGTGAAAATACTCTGCGCGCTAATGGATGGCCGGGCATGGACAGCGACTGAGCTCTCCGTCGCGGCGGACATTTCGCCGTCGACCGCCAGCGCGCATCTTAGCCGGTTAGTCAGCAGTCGCTTACTGATCTGCCTGGCGCAAGGGCGGCATCGCTATTATCGCCTGGCGGGTGGTGATGTCGCCGGATTGCTGGAAAATATGATGACGATGGCCGGAAAAAGCGCGGTGCCGCTGGCCACACGAACGCCGGGGACGCTGCGTATGGCGCGTACCTGCTACGATCATCTGGCGGGTGAGGTGGCCGTCGCCATCTATGATTTTCTGCAACAGCAAGCGTGGCTCACGGCTAATGGCGCAGCGCTTACCGCGACGGGGGAGGCGCATTTCGCCCGCTTAGGTATTGCGTGCGATGGCGGCTCCCGCCGCAAAGCCTGCTGCGCCTGCCTCGACTGGAGCGAGCGCCGTTTTCATCTTGGTGGTGCCGCGGGCGCTGCCTTGTTGCAGTGGGGCGTGCAAAAAGGTTGGTTCATGCTGGTGCCCGGCTACCGAGAAGTGACAATTAGCGAGCCCGGTAAGCGAGCGCTGCGTCAACACTTTGGTTTGGCGCTGTAGACCCGGCAGCGGTATGCCCGTTCAGCAGTGATTCATATTGACGATTTGCTTATGCATCACCTGCGAGCTATTCATTCCCAACTTTTTCATGATGTGAATGCGATGGCTGTGCACCGTCTTATGGTCGATATTCAGCAGCGAGGCAATTCGCTTATTGTTATTGCAGGCGATAATAAGTTCCAGTACCTGCAGCTCTCTGGCCGTCAGCTTTCGCTGCGTGCGCAAATACCGGGACTGCGGGTTTTCATCCTGCGTTCTGGTAATTGCCGAAAATGCGTCTAAGGAAGATTTTTCCGTCAGGATTAACAGGTTTTCCAGATCTATTAATTCCCGGCACAGATTGGCGATATCGCTTTTTACCATCAATACCAACAATGTACAGCGCGAGAAATGAAAGCGCAGCTTGTTGAGTAATACGACCGTATCGGCAGCGGATATATCCTTGTGGATCATATTGAGGATCACCGTCTCAGCCAGGGGCGCGACGCCCCCTTGTACGATGTCCTGATAACTGGCCTGGGTGATATCCTGGTGAATATCGCTCAGATAATCGTGAATAGATTGGCCAATGATATTGTCGTCGGTGTACAGCAAGATATTGTTCAAGGGCATTAAACTCTCTTCTTCCGCTTGGCTTCCAGAATCAAATCGATCAGCGTTTTTTCTATTTTCTTCCTGTCGTCGCTGCGGCGGAACTTAAACTGACAGGAAATCTGATAGTAGTTTTCCTGATTCTTCTCTTCGCTATCCAGCGTGACCATCGCCACGTTCTTGATAACCAGATCAACGGTGATTTCGCCATATTCCGCCAGAGACAGAATGGCGTTTTTCAACGTTGAGTTGTTGGCAAGGAATTTCAGGTTTGGACTTTGCGCAATCAGCGCGCAGCCGCCATCAGAAATATCTTTGATATCAAAAGCATAGTTTTCGCCATTTTTGTGGCGGCCATGACAAAAGAAATCATTCTCATCGCGCAAACGAAATCTGGGATCTCGTCGTCTTTGTACAACCTGGATGCATTCTGGTAACGCAAATGCCACCTTATTGCTATTCTCCGCGCCGCCAGCGGAATTCTTCTGCCGCTGGGAGGTGAACTCGATCTTTCCTGAATCGCTATGCAGAATAAATTTGAATTTATTCCCCGCCGGGATTTTGCTCTCGCTGCGGATATGGAATTCGGCAAAATCGACACGCGCAATCTGAGTACTGATGCTTTTGTTATTAAAGAAAATTTCTATCTCTGTTTGCTTTCTCTGTTCCTCTCTGAAAATAGCAATGATTTCATACTTACTGGTTTTTATCGTTCCCTCTATCATGGGTAATCCTTGTTGAATCGTTACTGTGCATAGTTAATTTTTTTTACAGCAATAGCGACATACTGATTATGTTAACCAGATGTTTTTGTGAACGTTCGATGATATTGACTATCTTTGTGGCCAAATTGATTTGTATAAACGTCGAAGCCGATATTGTTTTTTCCTGTAATCAAGAGTGTTAACAAAAACCATGGAACAATACAAACGACAACAGCCTCCCAATTAGGAGGCCTAAGAAATAACGTAACTCAATGCAATTTATAAGGTTATTGCCCGGATAAGGAATCAGCAAAACCCGATTTGTAGGATATATAGTGCCAGCAGAGATGGCCTAATTCCAGCTTAATATTAAGGGGATAACCCTTTACGACAAACGCCGTAAAGGGGGGAGTTGACGCCATCAGCGGGTGATGCTATCCAGCGTCGCCAGCGCCTCGGCGGGCAGAGAAATCGTCGCGGCGGCGAGATTTTCCCTTAAATGCGCCACCGATGAGGTGCCCGGAATCAGCAAAATATTCGGCGAGCGCTGCAGTAACCACGCCAGCGCCACCTGCATCGGCGTGGCGTTGAGCCCGGCGGCAACCTCGTTAAGCTCCTGCGCCTGTAGCGGCGTAAAACCACCCAGCGGGAAGAACGGCACGTAGGCGATGTTTTGCTGCGCCAGCGCGTCGATTAACGCGTCGTCACCGCGGTTAGCGATGTTGTATTGGTTTTGTACGCAGACGATGGGCGTCAGCTTCTGCGCATCGGCAACCTGTCTGGCGGTGACGTTACTCAGACCGATGTGACGAATCAGACCGCGGGCTTTTAGTTCCAGTAAGGTCGTTAGCGGTTCCTCCAGCGAACCTTCCACCGGGCCGTGGGTGCCGAGCATGCTGCGCAAATTAACCACCTCCAGCCTCTCCAGGCCGAGGTTACGCAGGTTATCTTCGACGGCCTGGGTGAGTTCCGCCGGCGACATCGCCGGTAGCCAGTTGCCTTTCTCATCGCGGCGGGCGCTGACCTTGGTGACGATACACAAATCATCGCCATAGGGATGCAGCGCCTGGCGAATTAGCTGATTAGTGATATGCGGGCCGTAGAAATCGGAGGTATCGATATGATTCACCCCGGCGGCGACGGCTTCTTGCAGAACGCGAATGGCGGCGTCGGGATCTTTTGGCGGGCCAAATACGCCGGGGCCGGCGAGCTGCATGGCGCCGTATCCAAGCCGATAAACCTGACGGTCGCCTAAGATTGCGACCCCGGATAATGTTACGTTGGACATAATGACTCCCTCCGATGATAGGCAAGGAGTAAGTGTAATCCCGTCAGGGAGAGGTAATGGGCGAGAATGTTGGCAGAACGTGCGGCGCCGCGGAAGGCGTCGCCGCGAGAGCGATTTAACTGAAGAACATCACCGAGACGCAGAGCAGCCCGACGATCAAGGTTATGAGATTACCCAGTGAACGATAGGGCTTGAGCGCCGGAATGATATACGTCGACAACGTCGGCATGATGAACAGAATCATGGCGATAAGCGGGCCGCTGATGGCGTAAATCATCGAGATGGCGTTCGGATTGATAAAGCAGACGATGAAAGTCAGCGCCGAGACCAGCATAATCGACATGGCGCGGTTAAAGGCGCGGCTCTTGCGAATGCCGAGCTGGCCGAGAGACGTTTTAACGATCTCGCTGGCGCCTTCGATCACCCCAAAATAGGTGCCGAGGAACGATTTCGACATCGCGACCACCGCGACGATAATGCCGGTCACTGCAAGCCAGCCCGGCGCGCCCGGCGCCATGGAGAGCGCAGAGAGAATCGTCACCCCTTCATTACGCGCGGCTTCGATGTACGGCAGCGGAATGGACAGCAGGCAACTGAAGACAAAAAACAGCACGCTGGCGCAGATGATGGTGTAGGCCACCTTCATGATTTTTTTGCATTTACCCATGGCCAGCTCACCATATTTCTCCTGCTGATCGATAGCGAAGGTCGAAATAATCGGCGTATGGCTAAAAGCGAAAACCATCACGGGAATTGAGATCCAGATTTGGTGCCAGGTCTTTGCGTTCAGCTGCATCTGACTGGTGAGGTGTTCCGGTTGCCAGCTGCCAATCAGGTAGATGGAGAGGAACAGGAAACAGCCAATCAGCGGGAAGACGAGGAATCCCATCACTTTGATGGTCATATGGCGCCCCATCAGGAAGATCAGATTCAGTACCAGCACCACGGCGAGGCTCAGCAGAGCGCGTACCCCAGGGGTCATCGCCACGTGTCTCGCCAGTTGTTCAGCCAGCGAATTAGTGATTGCCACGGCATAGATCAGGATCACCACGAAGAAGGCGAGAAAGTACAGGCTGGTGATCAGATTGCCGACTTTTTTGCCGTAGTAATGATTGACCGCGCCGGTGATCCCTTCACCGGCCGCCACTTTTGCCGACAGGATGAATTGACACAGCGCTCTGTGCGGCCAGTAGGTTAACGGCCAGGCAACCAAAGCGGTAAGGAACAGCACGATGGCGCCGGCCGAACCGAGTTGAATCGGCAGGAATAGGGTGCCGGCGCCTACGGCAGTGCCATATAGAGCAAAACTCCATAGAGTTTCTTCTTTAGACCAAATTTTAGACATTATGCGAATTTATCAACCGTATAACCCAAAAAAAGGAGTGCAATTTACCACATTTATGAATCGTTTGCGGTGATAGTTTTCGGCGATAAATAAACCTGCGGATCGCCAAAGGGTTAGGCGATCCGCGCGATCGAGAACGTTAATTATTCGGCAGACTCTGCGGCTGGCGATACTTCAGGACGCGCACGCGCAGCGTATCCCACGCCCAGTTAAAGAACATGGTGTAGGGCAGGAAGAACAGCATAAAGCCGATTTCCAGCATAAATGCCTGCACCAGCGACACGCCGAGTACCAGCGCGACGACGGTGACGCCGATGATGATAAAGCCGCACTCAAAGCCGATGGCGTGCAGCGCGCGCACCCACAACGTACGCGCCAGTCGTGAAACCGGCCACAGACGGTCGAAGGCGGCGTTATAGATCAGGTTCCAGACCATCGCCATGGTGGCGAGCAAAATGGCCAAGCCGCCCATTTCGACCACCGATCGCTGCATTAACCAGGCAGCGGTCGGGGCCAGAATTAACGTGGCGAGGCCTTCAAAGCTCGCCGCGTGGAGTACGCGTTCCAGTAGCGTCTTACGTTGCAGGTTATTGGTTTTCATTTTGGGATACCTCGTGTTAGTTCTGTCATCCAGATTTACCCGGCATTTTATGGAAAAATGTGATAAACAAAAGATAGATTCCATCGATAAAGTAGATAGGTTATGCATTATTCTCCCGAAGCTCTCACCGCCTTTGTAGAAGCCGCTGCCAGCGGTTCGTTCTCCGCCGCCGCCCGGCGGATGCGTAAAAGCCAGTCCACCATCAGTACCGCGATTTCGAATCTTGAAACCGACCTTGGGGTGGTGCTGTTCGATCGTTCCACTCGCCAGCCGACGCTGACCGCTCAGGGCGAGCAGGTGTTGGGCTATGTGAAAGCAATACTGGCCGCCAGTTCGCGGCTGGATGAGCTCGCCAGTTCGTTATCGGGTAATACCGAACCGCGGTTGACCTTCGTCTTGTCGGATACCCTGCACCCGGATGTACTGGAGGATTTGCTGGAACAGTTCGATCGGCGTTTTCCGCATACCGAGTTTGAATGCCTGATTGGCGAAGACGAAGATGTGGTGGATCTACTGCAAAAGGAGCGTGCGCAGGTGGGGCTTATCGAAGCCAGGGACAGTTATCCGATGGAGATCGGCAGCATGCGCTTACCGTTGCAAACGGCGATGGGGATTTATGTTGCGCCGGGGCATCCGCTGGCCGGTCAGGGGCGGGTTTTCTGGGATGATCTGCACGGCTGGCGTGAACTGCGGCTTAGCACTTATCTTGAGAGCGCGCCGGATCCCTCGCGCGGCCAGGTATGGTCGGCGCCCAACTATTTGCTGCTGCTGAGTATGGCGGTGCAGGGCTTTGGCTGGTGCATTTTGCCCTGCGCGCTGGTGGAAGAGTTCGCCGGTAGCGGCAAGCTTAAAGCGTTGAATATCGCCGGCTGGCCGCGCTCGATCTCGGTGGATCTACTATGGAACAAGCGTACGCCGCTGGGGGAAGCGGGCAGCTGGCTGCGCCAACACCTTGAAGGGCAAGGCCGCGAGTCGTGATGGCGAACTTTGTGAACCTCCTCACTTTTTTTAAACAATTGCGAAATTTTTTGATAACAATTCTCTACTATAACGGCATCTATTGATGGTTCTTTGCGCAGAAGGTAAAGGATGAAAGATGTCGTGATCGTCGGCGCGTTGCGTACGCCCATCGGCTGTTTTCAGGGAACGCTGGCGCGTCACTCGGCGGTGGAATTGGGCAGCGTGGTGGTGAAGGCGTTAGTCGAGCGGAGCGGAATCGATCCGCAGTGCATTGATGAAGTGATCCTCGGTCAGGTGCTGACCGCGGGCACCGGGCAGAATCCGGCGCGTCAGTCGGCGATCCGCGGCGGGCTGCCGAATACCGTTTCGGCGATCACCATCAACGACGTTTGCGGCTCCGGGCTGAAAGCGCTGCACCTGGCGACTCAGGCCATCCAATGCGGCGAAGCGGATGTGGTGATTGCCGGCGGCCAGGAAAACATGAGCCGCGCGCCGCATGTGCTTACCGACAGCCGAACCGGCGCGCAGCTGGGCAATAGCCAGCTTATCGACAGCCTGGTGCATGATGGGCTGTGGGACGCTTTCAATGACTACCATATGGGCGTAACGGCGGAAAACCTGGCGCGAGAGTATGGGATTAGCCGAGAATTACAGGACGCCTGGGCGCTTAGCTCGCAGCAAAAAGCGCGGCGGGCGATAGACTCCGGGCGGTTTCGCGATGAAATTGTGCCAGTCGCCACCGAGCATAACGGCAGTAAACGGCTGGTGGATACCGATGAGCAGCCGCGGATGGATGCCAGCGCTGAAGGGTTAGCCAGCCTGATGCCGACCTTCGACCAGCTTGGGTCGGTGACCGCGGGTAATGCATCGAGTATTAACGATGGCGCGGCGGCGGTGATGATGATGAGCGAGTCAAAGGCCCAGGAGCTGGGGCTGCCGATTCTGGCGCGCATTCGCGCCTTCGCCAGCGTCGGCGTCGATCCGGCGCTAATGGGCATTGCGCCGGTACATGCTACCCGCCGCTGTCTTGAGCGCGCGGGTTGGCGGCTGGATGAAGTGGATTTAATTGAAGCCAATGAAGCTTTCGCCGCCCAGGCGATTTCCGTTGGCAGAGTGCTGGAGTGGGATGAACGGCGGGTTAACGTTAACGGCGGGGCTATCGCTCTGGGCCATCCAATTGGCGCCTCCGGCTGCCGTATTCTGGTGTCGCTGGTACATGAAATGATTAAGCGCGATGCGCGTAAAGGGCTCGCGACGCTGTGTATCGGCGGCGGTCAGGGCGTTGCGCTGGCGGTGGAGCGCGCATAATACGATCTCGCGCCGTCTTTGGCGCGAGGTCCATCATCCTCACCGATCTTCCTTTCTTCGTTTTTCTACCAGATTTTCATTCTCTGCGCTTATTTTTCAAAGATAAGCTAACCAGTTGTATTTTAAGTGTTTATACAGGTCACCGCTCCCTGGCGATGTGATCCGTTTTGCGTTTTTATCATTTTTAATCATAAAAAATGAAACGTTGTTTTAATTGCCATTGAAAATGATTTTTCCGCGGTCTACTATGTGAGCATTAGCAAAACGGAACTCTGTTTTATTTTTATGATGGGGATGTTCCAGGAGTTCTTCTTAACCTCAGAACCTTGCCTGTGGTGAGCAGGCCGTGAAAGAAAGGAACCAGATATGATTCTTGATGCATTCTCTCTTCAGGGGAAAGTCGCGGTAGTGACCGGCTGCGACACCGGTTTAGGCCAGGGCATGGCGGTTGGGCTGGCGGAAGCGGGCTGCGATATCGTCGGTATTAATATCGTTGAGCCGACGGAAACCATCGAGCGCGTTACCGCGCTGGGGCGTCGTTTTTTAAGCCTCACCGCCGACCTGCGGCAGATAGATGGTATTCCGCAGTTGCTTGAGCGCGCGGTGGCGGAATTCGGTCACATCGATATTCTGGTCAATAACGCGGGGCTGATCCGCCGTCAGGATGCTATCGAATTCAGCGAGAAAGACTGGGATGACGTGATGAACCTGAATATCAAAAGCGTCTTCTTTATGTCCCAGGCCGCGGCGAAGCATTTCATCGCCCAGGGTAACGGCGGCAAGATCATCAATATTGCCTCCATGCTGTCGTTCCAGGGCGGGATCCGCGTGCCGTCCTACACCGCCTCGAAAAGCGGCGTCATGGGCGTAACTCGCCTGCTGGCCAACGAATGGGCGAAGCATAATATCAATGTTAACGCCATTGCCCCCGGCTACATGGCAACCAACAATACCCAGCAGCTGCGTGCCGATGAACAGCGCAGCGCGGAAATTCTCGACCGTATCCCGGCCGGTCGCTGGGGGCTGCCGAGCGATTTAATGGGTCCGGTGGTGTTTCTTGCTTCCAGCGCATCCGATTACATCAACGGCTACACCGTGGCGGTAGACGGCGGTTGGCTGGCGCGCTAACAGACATAGTCGTACAACCCGCCAACCGGCGGGTTGTTTTCTGAACAATGATCGTCCATATCATGAGGTTTAAATAATCCATACTCGTTAGTCATAGAAAATAAAATACTCGCCATTCATCAGGGTTGTTTTGACGATCGGACAGCATTTTTTGCATAAGATAAAGTTTAATGTCCATCACAAAAACAATGCTGCCAGCCGTTTTATCCATATCTTCGCCATCTCCCGCCTGACACCTTAGCCCTGCGATCCCGTACTTTCACTGCACGCATACTCTGTTGAGGCAGGAAAAAAATGACTTCATTGACCACCGATCCGGGTTTACTCCCCAATGCGCAGCGCAACACCCGGCGCATGAACCAGTTTGTCTCCATTGCCGCCGCGGTGGCGGGTTTGTTATTCGGCCTTGATATCGGCGTGATTGCCGGGGCGCTACCTTTCATCACCGATCATTTCGTTTTATCCAGCCGTCTGCAGGAGTGGGTGGTCAGCAGTATGATGCTTGGCGCGGCGATTGGCGCGCTGTTCAACGGCTGGCTCTCTTTCCGTCTTGGCCGTAAATACAGTCTGATGGTCGGCGCGGTGCTATTTGTGGCGGGCTCTATCGGCTCGGCATTCGCCACCAGCGTCGAGATGCTGCTGGCTGCGCGTATTGTCCTTGGCGTCGCCGTCGGTATCGCCTCTTATACCGCGCCGCTCTATCTTTCTGAAATGGCAAGCGAAAACGTTCGCGGCAAGATGATCAGCATGTATCAGTTGATGGTCACGCTTGGCATCGTGCTGGCGTTCTTATCCGATACCGCCTTCAGCTACAGCGGCAACTGGCGGGCGATGCTTGGCGTGCTGGCGCTGCCGGCGGTATTGCTGATTATCCTGGTGGTGTTCCTGCCTAACAGTCCGCGCTGGCTGGCGGAAAAAGGCCGCCATATCGAGGCCGAAGAAGTGCTGCGCATGCTGCGCGATACCTCGGAAAAGGCGCGCGATGAGCTGAATGAAATCCGCGAAAGCCTGAAGCTCAAGCAGGGCGGCTGGGCGCTGTTCAAAGTGAACCGCAACGTGCGTCGGGCGGTGTTCCTCGGCATGTTATTGCAGGCGATGCAGCAGTTTACCGGCATGAATATCATCATGTATTACGCGCCGCGGATCTTCAAAATGGCCGGCTTTACCACCACCGAGCAGCAGATGATCGCCACGCTGGTGGTCGGCCTGACCTTCATGTTCGCCACCTTTATCGCGGTGTTTACCGTTGATAAGGCCGGGCGTAAACCGGCATTGAAAATCGGCTTTAGCGTGATGGCGTTGGGCACCCTGGTGCTGGGCTACTGCCTGATGCAGTTTGATAACGGTACCGCCGGCAGCGGCCTCTCCTGGTTATCGGTGGGAATGACCATGATGTGTATTGCCGGGTACGCGATGAGCGCCGCGCCGGTAGTCTGGATCCTGTGCTCCGAGATCCAGCCGCTAAAATGCCGCGACTTCGGCATCACCTGTTCGACCACTACCAACTGGGTGTCGAACATGATTATTGGCGCGACCTTCCTGACGCTGCTGGACGCGATTGGCGCGGCAGGCACGTTCTGGCTCTATACCGCGCTGAACGTGGCCTTTATCGGCGTGACCTTCTGGCTGATCCCGGAAACCAAAAACGTGACGCTGGAGCACATCGAACGCAAGCTGATGTCCGGCGAAAAGCTGCGTAACATCGGCAACTGATCACACGGATTCACGCGGCAGCCACGGGCTGGGAACCTTAATGGTATCCCGATGGCTGTCGCCGTTAATGATATGCAGGGCGCTCAGGCGGCCAATTTCATAATGCGGCAGTTGCACCGTTGACAGCGGCGGCAGGAAGAGATCGCCAATACCCACCATATTGTCATAACCCACCACCGCCACATCTTCCGGGATCCGCAAACCCTGCGCCAGCAGCGTCTGGTAGACCATAAAGGCGATGCGATCGTTGCCGCACACCACGGAATCAAACCGCGGTTTACCCTGCTCAATATGGGCCAGCAGCTGGCCGGGAATATCGCGATAGTGTTCGTCACCGTAGGTCATATAGCAGTGATCGAGCGTATCCGGATCAACCTGCGCCTCACGGCAGGCGCGTTCCAGCCCCTGTCGACGGCGTATCGTCGCCAGATGCCTGGCCGGAAGATGCAAACAGAGCGGGCGGCGATAGCCGGCGGCCAGCAGCGCTTTCACCGCGTCGTACTGGCCCTGTTCATCATCCGGAATATAGCTGGCGACGTTCTCGTTCAGGCTTTCGCAGTTGGCCAGTACACAGGGCAGCGTCAACAATTTTGCCGGTAGCGGAACCTGGCGCAGCCCCATGGTGGTGTAAATGATGCCGTCCGGGCGATGGGAAAGCAGCAGGTCGAGAATGGCATCAGGGTTGTCATCCGAGAACATGTTGACCACAAAGCTGTTCCAGCCGTGGGCCCGCGCCGTCTCTTCGATAGAGAGCGTTATCTCTACCGAGAAAGGGGTGGTCACCGTGTCCAGCGCCAGTACGCCGATGGTGCTCGGCGTTGCCCGGGCGCCGCGAATTTTCTTCGCCGACAGGTCGGGGACGTAATTGGTCTGTTCAATCGCTGCTTGTACGCGGGCGAGCGTTTCCGCCTTCAGGCGCTCCGGGCTGTTCAGCGCGCGGGATACCGTCATCAGTGAGACGTTGGCTAGCTTCGCTACATCTTTCAGGGATGCCATGGTGATTACTCCGGTATACAACTAAGTCGCTGATGTAAAAGGATCATACGATAGTCTATCCCAGCCCGATGGTGAAGCATGGCGAGGAATAGTTGATCGCGATCTCATCTCCATTATGTTAACGTTAACTTTTGTGATTAACATCATGAATCGTCACAAAACCAGATGAGAGTTGTTTTTTGTTAACGTTACCATTTGCGCATTACTCCAACACGAGAATGTCATGATGAAGACACATCACTCTCACAGCTACCCCTTACTCAGTGCCTTACTGTTTTTCTTTTTTGTTACCTGGTCTTCTTCCGGCTCGTTGCTTTCCATCTGGCTACATCAGGAGGTAGGGCTGAAAGCCGGGGATACCGGCATTATCTACGCGGTGCTGTCGGTCTCGGCGCTATTCGCCCAGATTTGCTACGGCTTTATCCAGGATAAACTGGGGCTGCGCAAAAACTTACTCTGGTATATCACGGTCTTACTGATCCTTTCCGGGCCGGCCTATCTGCTGTTTGGCTATCTGCTCAAAATCAACGTGCTGCTCGGCAGTATTTTTGGCGGCATCTATATCGGCCTGACCTTTAACGGCGGCATTGGCGTGCTGGAGTCCTATACCGAGCGCGTGGCGCGGCAAAGCCAGTTTGAATTCGGCAAAGCGCGGATGTGGGGATCGCTGGGCTGGGCGGTGGCGACCTTTTTCGCCGGGCTGCTGTTCAACATTAACCCACAGCTGAATTTCGCCGTCGCCAGCTGTTCCGGTCTGGTTTTCTTCATGTTGCTGGCGCGGCTTAAGGTTTCTTCAGCGCCGCACGCCATGCAGGAGGCGGTCAGTGGCGGTAAAGTCACGCTGGAAGACGCGCTGCGCCTGCTGACGCTGCCGCGCTTCTGGGCGCTGGTGTTTTTCGTCGTCGGCACCTGTATTTACGGCGTTTACGACCAGCAATTCCCGGTCTATTTCTCTTCGCAGTTCGCCACGCTGCATGAAGGGAACGCGATGTATGGCTATCTCAACTCATTCCAGGTGTTCCTCGAAGCGGCGGGGATGTTCTGCGCCCCGTGGCTGGTCAACCGCATCGGCGCGAAAAACGGCCTGATCTTCGCCGGCATGGTGATGGCGATGCGCATGGTGGCCTCCGGGCTGGTGGAAGGCCCGGTTCTGATCTCGATTACGAAACTGCTGCACGCCGTGGAATTGCCGGTGCTGCTGGTTTCCATCTTTAAATACAACAGCCTGAACTTTGATAAACGCCTTTCTTCCACCCTGTACCTGGTTGGTTTCGCCTGCACCAGTTCGGTTATCGCCACCGTACTGTCGCCGCTGGCGGGCTATAGCTACGAAAAATACGGTTTCGCCGACTCCTATTTGATCATGGGACTACTGGTGTTCTGTACCACCTTCATCTCCATCTTCCTGCTGCGATCCAATAAGGCCTCTTCGGATTCGCTCATGTCGCAGCCATCCACTATCTGACTGAAAAGAGAAATGAATATGATGTATTCCATTAGTAACGCGGAGCGGGAACTGCAGACGAAAAGCGTGGATCTCAACCCGCGCTGGTATCCGCGTTATCACCTGGCGGCCCGTGCCGGCTGGATCAACGACCCCAATGGGCTGGTATGGTTCGACGGCTGGTACCACGCGTTTTATCAGCACCACCCGTATTCAAACCAGTGGGGGCCGATGCACTGGGGCCACGCGCGCAGCAAGGATCTTGTGCATTGGGAACACCTGCCGGTGGCGCTGGCGCCGGAAGGGCCGGAAGATAAAGACGGCTGCTTCTCCGGCTCGGCGGTGGTTGATGGTGATACGCTGGCGCTTATCTACACCGGCCATAAATTTCATGGCGATCCCGCTGATGAAAATAATCTGTACCAGGTCCAGTGTCTGGCGACCAGCCGCGACGGCATCCATTTTGAGCGCCAGGGGATGGTCATTGATACCCCGCCGGGGATGCACCATTTTCGCGACCCGAAAGTATGGCGTGAAGGTGAAAGCTGGTACATGGTGGTCGGCGCGCGGGTAGACGACGTCGGCCAGGTGCGGTTGTACCGTTCCGCCGACCTGCGCCACTGGCAGGACGCCGGTATTCTTGCCCAGGCCGAAGCGGGGATGGGCTACATGTGGGAGTGCCCGGATTTCTTTGAACTCGATGGCAAGCGGGTGCTGATGTTCTCGCCGCAGGGGATGGCCGCAGACGGCTTTGCCCGGTGCAATTTATTCCAGAGCGGCTACCTGCTGGGAGACTGGCAGCCGGGGCAACCTTTTGTCCGCGAAGAGGCGTTTGTCGAACTCGACAGCGGCCACGATTTCTATGCGCCGCAAAGCTTCCTCACCCCCGATGGCCGACGAATTGTTATCGGCTGGCTGGACATGTGGGAGTCGCCGCTGCCGGAGCAGCAGGACGGTTGGGCCGGTATGCTGTCGCTGCCGCGCGAGTTAAGCCTCGGCGCGAATAATCGGTTATTGATGCGTCCGGCAAAAGAGGTGGAAGGCCTGCGCCGCGACTGGTTCCCGTGGCCGGTCAGTTCGTTGAAGAATCAGCAACTGACGATGGTAGAGCACTGCGAAACCATGGAGGTCAACCTGCATTGGGATACGGCCAATAGCGGCGCCGAGCAGTACGGTTTGAGCTTTGGCGAAGGGCTGAGGGTATATGTCGACAATCAGATGCAGCGTCTGGTGCTGGAGCGCCGCTATCCGCAATATGGTTTGTGCGGCACCCGCAGCGTTGCGTTACCGGCCGGTTCGGCGTTGAAGCTGCGGCTATTTTTCGATAGCTCATCCGTTGAGGTTTTCGTCAATGATGGCGAAGCCTGCCTCAGCAGCCGTATTTATCCTGATGCCCGGCGCCGGGAATTAGCTTTATTTTCCTGGAGCGGCAGTGCGGCATTAATTGATGGCGGAGCGTGGAATATCTAATTAAAGAGTCATTAACCAGAATCACCCGTTAGCAATCGCTGGCGGGTATTTAATATTTACCAAAATAATAAAACAATACCTTTAATATATAATAAGCAGGGTCTAACGATGAATAAAATCTGGGTTGGATGTCTTATCTCGTCTTTATTTATTCCCGCCGCCGGCGCGCAGCAAACGCTTTCGCTTGAGGAGCGCCTGGCGCAGATGGAGCAGCGCTTAAAAGCCACCGAGCAGCGTGTGCAAAACGCCGAGGCGGAAATCCGCGAACTGAAGCAGCAGGAGCGCGCGACGGCTAAAAGCAGCGCGCCAGCGCCCGCGACGGTTGCCGCGCCCGCGCTGGCGGTGAATAAAGATGTCGATTTAAAATTTTACGGTGATGTTGAATTTAATATGGATGGCGCCAGCCGAACCGGCAGCCTGACCTCGGTAAAAACCAGTGCGAATAAAAACTGGGCGCCGGGGGATAAAGAACGTTGGGATATCAATGGGCGTATTTTGTTAGGGTTCGATGGCTTACGTAAAGGCGCTAATGGTAAATATTCCGGCTTTAGCGTACAGCCGCTGGCGGATATGACCGGAAAAATGAATCTTGATGATGCCGTATTTTTCTTTGGTCAGGAAAATGACTGGAAAATAAAAGTGGGGCGTTTTGAAGCCTACGATATGTTCCCGCTGAATCAGGATACGTTTATTGAATACTCTGGTAATACCGCCAACGATCTCTATAGCGACGGTTACGGTTATATCTACATGATGAAAGAGGGGCGCGGGCGTAGCAGCAGCGGCGGTAATTTCCTGCTGAGCAAATACCTCGATAACTGGTACTTTGAGCTCAACACGCTGGTGGAAGACGGCAGTTCGCTGTTTGTCGATCAAAACTACCACGGCAACGCGCTCGATAATCGTAAAAACGTGGTCTACGTGCGGCCGGTGGCGGCCTGGCAGTCCGGGCCGTGGTCGGTGGCGGCGGCGGTTGAGAGCAATCTGGTGAACAATGCTTATGGCTATCAAAACCAGAATGGACGCTGGGTCGATCAGTCCAGCCGTACCGGTTACGGTCTGACGATGAGCTGGAATACGCTTAAAACCGATGCCGAAGATGGCATGGTGGTGAATCTCAGCACCGCTTATCTGGACGCGGCGGATGAAGAGGATTTCAGCGCCGGTATTAACGCGCTGTGGCATCGCGTCGAGCTGGGATATATCTACGCGCACAACAAAATCGACCAGTTCAACATGGCGGGGGTCAGCGGCGAGTGCGATGGCGACTGCGCGATTCTGACGCCGGGCCGCTATGACATCCACACGATTCATACCTCCTGGCAACTGCCGAATATCATGGATATGCCGAACTTTAATATTTATCTCGGCGCCTATGCCTCATGGCTGGATTCGTCGGCCCAACAGGGCGGGAACGCCGACGAACGCTATGGCGCGCGCGTGCGCTTTAAATATTTCTTCTGATGTGGCCGCCGCCCAACAGCAACAGTGGAAAGTTATCGGCAGGTTTGCTTCACTGGAGCAAACCATAAAGGAGCAGATAATGAAAACCATCGGCCTGCTGGGCGGCATGAGCTGGGAATCCACCATTCCCTATTACCGGTTAATTAATGAAGGCATTAAAGCGCGGCTCGGCGGCCTGCATTCCGCCAGCCTGTTGCTTCATAGCGTTGATTTTCATGAGATTGAAGCCTGCCAGTCGGCAGGGGAGTGGGATCGCGCCGGCGAGATCCTCGCCGCGGCGGCGCTGGGGCTACAGCAGGCTGGCGCCGAGGGCATCGTGCTGTGCACCAACACCATGCATAAGGTGGCTGAGGCGATTGAAGCCCGCTGCGAGGTGCCGTTCCTGCATATCGCCGACGCCACCGGGCGGGCTATCAGCGCTAAAGGCCAGCGTCGGGTCGCGCTATTGGGTACCCGCTACACCATGGAGCAGGATTTTTATCGCGGCCGTCTGCAGCAGCAGTTTGCCATTGAGACGCTGATCCCGCAGGCCGACGATCGGGCGCGCATCAATCAGATTATTTTTGATGAGCTGTGCCTCGGCACCTTTAGCGACGCCTCGCGCGACTATTATCTGCAGGTCATCGAGGCGCTGGCGGCGCAGGGGGCGGAAGGCGTTATCTTCGGCTGCACCGAAATCGGCCTGTTGGTACCGGAAACGAGTAGCCCGCTGCCGGTATTTGATACCGCGGCGATCCATGCCGCCGACGCGGTGGAATTTATGCTCTCTTAAGTACCGCCGCCAGCGGCTGTTCGATACGCGGCAGGCTGGTTTGCAGATGCTGGACAAAGGCGTCGACCAGCGCGGAACCGGGGCGATGTAGCGGGCGGATTAGGCTGACGGTAAAGGGCACATCGACGCTGAATCGCCGCACCACCACGCCGCTCTCAGCGTAGTCGAGGGCGGTGAGCGGGTTGACTACCGAAATGCCCGCTCCGGCGCGCACCATCGCGCAGATCGACGCCGCGCTGTGGGTTTCCACCACCATCCGTCGTTTTACCTGGTGCTCCATAAACAGCGCATCAAGCAGCTGGCGGTAGCTGTCGGTGCGCGACAGGCTGATATAGTTTTCGCCGTGGAAGTCGGCGGGGGTGAGTTCGGTTTTCGCGGCCAGCGGGTGATCCTGTGGCAGTACGCAGACCTCATTTAAGGTCAGCAGCGGCGTGCGCTCGGTGCCGGCCGGCGTATGCAGCGTTTCCGTTAACCCCAAATCGTGGCGCTGGGCGGATAGCCACTCCTCCAGCAACGGCGACTCCTGCGGCACGATCTGCAGGCTGACGTCCGGATAGCGCGCGAGGAACGGCTGCAGCAGCAGCGGCAGAAATGACTGCGAAAAGACCGGCAGACAGGCTATCGACAGCTCTCCCTGGCGGAATTCGCGCAGGCTCTCCGCGGCGCTAACGATGCGATCGAGCCCGTACCACGAGCGCTGTACTTCTTCAAACAGTCGCAGCCCCTGGACCGTCGGCTGCAGACGGCCGCGGGCGCGGTCAAACAGCTTTAAGCCGAGTACTTTCTCAAAGCGCGCCAGTTCACGGCTGACCGTCGGCTGCGAGGTGTGCAGCATCCGCGCCGCTTCGGTCAGGTTGCCGGTGGTCATCACCGCGTGGAAAATCTCAATATGGCGTAAGTTGACGGCAGGCATGGGCGGCTCCCGGTTAGCATCAGATAGCCATATCATTTTTGCATAGACTCGCGACAAAACGATATTTTTTATTCTCTTCCCGCTGTGGCGTAATCGGAAAAAACATCGACAAACACACGCACGCACCGGAGTCCTTATGCCACGCTCGCTGAACGCCACCGATACCGATCTGACCGCCGACAATCTACTGCGCCTGCCCGCTGAGTTCGGCTGCCCGGTATGGGTCTATGACGCGCAGATTATCCGCCGCCAGATTGCCCAACTTAGCCAGTTTGACGTAGTGCGTTTTGCGCAGAAGGCCTGCTCCAATATTCATATTCTGCGTCTGATGCGCGAGCAGGGCGTGAAGGTGGATTCGGTGTCGCTTGGCGAGATCGAACGCGCGCTGGCGGCAGGTTACGATCCCGTGCAGCATCCGGACGATATCGTCTTTACCGCCGATCTGATCGATCGCGCGACCCTCGAGCGGGTGAAAGCATTACAGATCCCAGTGAATGCCGGATCCGTGGATATGCTTAGCCAACTGGGTGAAGTCTCGCCGGGCCACCGCGTCTGGCTGCGGGTCAATCCAGGATTTGGCCACGGCCACAGTCAGAAGACCAATACCGGCGGTGAAAACAGCAAACACGGTATCTGGTTTAGCCAGCTGCCGCAGGCGCTGGAGGTGATTCGCCGCCATTCACTGCAGCTGGTCGGCATCCATATGCATATCGGCTCCGGCGTCGATTACGGCCATCTTGAGCAGGTGTGCGGCGCGATGGTGCGCCAGGTGGTGGAGTTTGGTCAGGATCTGCAGGCGATCTCCGCCGGCGGCGGATTATCGATCCCCTATCACGAAGGCGAAGAGGCGATCGATACCGATCACTACTTTGGCCTGTGGAATGCGGCGCGCGAGCAGATCGCCAAACATCTGGGGCATCCGGTGAAGCTGGAGATCGAGCCGGGGCGTTTCCTGGTGGCGGAATCCGGGGTGCTGGTATCACAGGTGCGTAGCGTGAAAGAGATGGGCAGCCGCCACTTCGTGCTGATCGACGCCGGCTTTAACGATCTGATGCGCCCGGCCATGTACGGCAGCTATCATCATATTACCGCGCTGGCGGCGGACGGGCGCGACCTGAGCGGCGAACCGCAGCTGGAAACCGTGGTCGCGGGGCCGCTGTGCGAATCCGGCGACGTCTTTACCCAGCAGGAGGGCGGCAAAGTGGAAACTCGCCTGCTGCCGGCGGTCTCGCCGGGGGATTACCTGGTGCTGCACGATACCGGCGCCTACGGCGCATCGATGTCTTCAAACTACAACAGCCGCCCGTTACTACCGGAAGTGCTGTTTGATAACGGCAGCGCGCGCCTGATTCGCCGTCGCCAGACCATTGAAGAACTGCTGGCGCTGGAGCTTATTTAAAGAATGGCCCCGTCGTCACCGATTCACGCAGTACCAGCGTACCGGTGAACGGCGGGATGGTTTCGATCGGCTGTGCGTTGGCGAGCTTAATCGCCTGGTCGATGGCGGTGGTAATCATATTGTCGATCGGCAGATAAACCGTTGATAATCCCGGCTCCAGCCACTTCGCGCTAGGAGCGTCGTCAAAGCCGAAGAGCGATACGTCCTGCGGAATGCGCAGCCCCGCCTGATATAGCGCTTTCGAGGCGCCCAACGCCATATCATCGTTACAGGAGAAGAGCGCGCTAAACGGCGTTTTCTCTTCTAATAATTCCCGACACAGCTCATAACCGCGGGTCATCGTTGAATCGCCGTACTTGACCCGCGCCGGTTCCCACGCAATTCCGTGTTTTTCCAGCGCGCTGCGGTAGCCCGCCAGGCGCGCTTTACCCGTTGGGGTATGCATCGGCACGGTCAGGCAGGCGATATCGCGATGCCCCTGGGAAATCAGATAGTCGACGGCCTGAAACGCCGCTTCCTGCTGTTCAAAGAACACGCAGCGTTCCCGCGCCTGGCTAACATCGCGATTGATCACCACCAGCGGCGTTTCAATGGTTTCGATAAGCGACATGATTTTCTGTTCGCTCATATGGCGGGTGTAGAGCACGATGGCGTCACACTGACGGTCGGCCAACATTTGCACCGCTTCTTCTTCCCGCTCGGGCGCATCGTGGCCATCGGTGACGATAAGCTGCTTGCCCCAGGCTTCCGTTTGACGCGAGGCCTGCTGCAGTAAGCGGCCAAAGTAAAAACCGTCGAATGTCGATACCACCAGGCCAATGCTGTTGCTGGTGCGATTCGCCAGCGAACGGGCGAGAAAATTAGGCCGGTAGCCCAGCTCTTCCATCGCTTTGAAGACCTGTTGACGGGTACTCTCTTTTACCTGACCTGTGCCGTTCAACACGCGGGAAACCGTCGCTTTCGAGACGCCTGCGCGTATTGAGACATCCAGCATTGTTGCCATTCGTCGATTCCTGATAACCGGTGATAGGGCGCAGTTTATCACAGTCATTCAGAGGGATATGAACCTGACGACGGCAAAGACTATCGCGATCACGCTTTTTGCGGAAATCCTGTTGAAGGCATTTTCAGACCCTTGATGCGCGGGCGGGCGCGGCGCGCTAGAATTCATCGATTCACAGGGGGGAAAAAATGCAGATTCAACCGTTGTACGCCGCGCCGCAGCATGGGCAGCAGGTGGCGGAGTGGCTATGGCAGGCTTTTGCCGGCGATGCCTTACCGCAGGCGTTTTTTAGCAGTATTGTTGAACATAGCCAAACGCCGGGGGCGCTGCCGCTGACCTTTATCGCCACCGAAGGCGAGGCGCTGCTGGGGACCGTAGGGCTGTGGCGTTGCGATTTGCTCAGCCGTCAGGATCTGTTTCCCTGGATGGCGGCACTGTTTGTCGCCGAAACGGCGCGCGGGCAGGGGCTGGCTGGGAAGCTGCAGCGGCACGTCATCGGCTATGCCCGCCAGTGCGGTTATCCGCAGCTTTATCTCTATTCCGCCTGCCGCGACTTTTACGAACGCTTTGGCTGGCGCTATATCGGCGAGGGCCTGGATTACCCGGCCACCGCCGTGAGCTTGTACCGCTACGACTTGTCACTTTCCGCGGGCGTTATCACCGAGTGACGGCGCACCAGCGTCGGGCTGAAGAGGTGAGTGATTTCCGGCGCCGGGCGCTGTTCCGCCAATGCCAGGGCCAACTCCGCCGCCTGGGTCGCCATGGTGACGATCGGATAACGCACGGTGGTCAGGCGAGGGCGCACGTAGCGCGAGATCAGCACGTCATCGAAGCCAATCAGCGAAATTTCCTGCGGCACCTCGATACCGTTATCGTTGAGCACCCCCATTGCGCCTGCGGCCATTGAATCGTTGTAACAGGCGACGGCGGTAAAGTTTCTGCCGCGGCCTAATAGCTCGGTCATCGCCAGCTCGCCGCCGCTTTCGTCAGGCTCGGCGAAGGTGACCAGCCGGTCATTGACGGGCAGGCCGCTCTCTTTCAGGGCATCGTAATAACCTTGCAGCCGGTCTTCGGCATCGGAAATCGCGTGGTTAGAGCAGATATAGCCAATGCGGCTGTGGCCCTGCTGAATCAGATGGCGCGTCGCCAGCCAGGCGCCGTAGCGGTCATCGAGCGCCACGCTACGCTGTTCGAAACCCGGCACGATGCGGTTAATTAACACCATGCCGGGGATCTGTTTCATCAGCCCCGCCAGCTCGTCGTCGGGGATCATTTTAGCGTGCACTACCAGCGCCGCGCAGCGGTGGCGGATCAGCTGTTCAATTGCCTGACGTTCCTTTTGCACATTGTGATAGCCGTTGCCGATAAGCAGAAAATTACCGGTGCTGTAGGCCACCTGCTCGACGGCTTTAACCATCGCGCCGAAGAAGGGATCGGAAACGTCGCCCACCACCAGACCGATGGTTTCCGTTGACTGCTGCGCCAGCGCGCGGGCGTTGGCGTTGGGGTGGTAGTTCAGGGTTTCCATCGCCGCCGTTACCGACTGACGAGAGGCTTCACTCGCTTTTGGCGAGTTGTTGATAACGCGTGAGACGGTAGCGACGGAGACTCCTGCGAGTCGGGCTACATCCTTAATTGTCGCCATACCTGACCTTTTTTAGGGTAAGCGTTTACATGATAGTTATGTTACGGGAAAGCGCAGCGGATTCAAGGCTACGGCCATTCTGGTTGATACAAATGTGACGCAGACAAGGATTAGCGGTGACAAAGTTACACAGCACAATGCGTGGGATGCAACGGTGAAAAGAGAATTCTCATCTTTGCTTACACTTTGCGATTAGCTGTTGCGAATGTTCGCTGGTTTCGTTGAGTGCTGCATTGATACTCTGGCTATCCCAGAGGTATTGATAGGTGGAGTCAACGTCACGTTGACCACTTAATTACACCAACCTGCGCAGATGCGCAGGTTTTTTTTTGCCTGTTATTCATGCTGTTACAGATAGCGAAAATCGTAATACCTGGTTGCACTTAGGCTCATTCCCTTGCGTTTTCGCGCTGGCGCGATCGCGGGTAAAAACGCGACAATCAGGGTCCCAGAGGTATTGATTGGTGAGTTTCTTAAGTACGCACTTCGTACTGATTATCTTGCACCGACCTGCGCGGATGCGCAGGTTTTTTTTATTCTGAATTTTCTTCCCCCACACTGCTTTTCCCCGCCTTCTCATGTAACCTGCTCGGAATACTAAATCAGCCACGCGGAGTCGTTATGCTGTTGGGATTTTTTCGATTACTGTTCAAAGGATTGTACCGGGTACGATTGACCGGAGACACTCAGGCGCTCTATCAGGAAAAAGTATTAATTACGCCAAATCATGTCTCATTTCTCGACGGTATTTTACTGGCGCTCTTTCTGCCCGTTCGGCCGGTGTTTGCGGTCTATACCTCGATTAGCCAGCGCTGGTTTATGCGGGCGCTGACGCCGCTTATCGACTTTGTTCCGCTGGACCCCACCAAGCCGATGTCAATTAAGCATCTGGTGCGCTTGATTGAGCAGGGGCGCCCGGTGGTTATCTTTCCGGAAGGGCGTATTTCGGTAAGCGGTTCGCTGATGAAAATCTACGACGGCGCGGCGTTTGTGGCGGCGAAGTCGAAAGCGACCATTGTGCCGCTGCGAATCGAAGGCGCCGAACTTACGCCGTTCAGCCGTCTTAAGGGGCTGGTAAAACGCCGCCTGTTCCCGCGTATTCAGCTCCATTTACTGCCGCCGACGCATCTGCCGATGCCGGAAGCGCCGCGCGCCCGCGATCGGCGAAAAATCGCCGGCGAAATGCTGCACCAGATTATGATGGAAGCGCGCATGGCGGTGCGCCCGCGTGAAACGCTGTATGAGTCGCTACTGGCGGCGCAGGACCGCTTTGGCGCGCGTAAAAACTGCGTGGAAGATATTAATTTCCAGCCGGATACCTACCGGAAACTGTTGACCAAAACGCTGTTCGTCGCGCGTATTCTGGAAAAATACAGTGCGCAGGGCGAGAAAATCGGCCTGATGCTGCCTAACGCCGGTATCAGCGCGGCGGTGATTTTCGGCGCGATTGCCCGCGGGCGTATCCCGGCAATGATGAACTATACCGCCGGCGTCAAAGGACTCAGCAGCGCGATTACCGCCGCGGAAATCAAAACCATTTTTACTTCCCGTACCTTCCTCGATAAAGGCAAACTCTGGCACCTGCCGGAGCAGCTGACTCAGGTGCGCTGGGTGTTTCTGGAAGATCTGAAAGGCGATGTCACTACCGCCGACAAGCTGTGGATATTTGGCCATTTGCTGGCGCCGCGTCTGGCGCAGGTCAAGCAGCAGCCGGAAGATGCGGCGATGATCCTCTTTACCTCCGGCTCGGAGGGGAATCCAAAAGGGGTGGTGCATAGCCATAAAAGCCTGCTGGCTAACGTGGAACAGATTAAAACCATCGCCGATTTTACCGCCAACGACCGCTTTATGTCGGCGCTGCCGCTGTTCCACTCCTTCGGCCTGACGGTCGGCCTGCTGACGCCGCTATTCACCGGCGCGGAAGTGTTCCTCTATCCAAGCCCGCTGCACTATCGGGTGGTGCCGGAGCTGGTCTACGATCGTAACTGTACCGTGTTGTTCGGCACCTCAACCTTCCTCGCCAACTATGCCCGCTTTGCCAACCCATATGATTTTTATCGTCTGCGCTATGTGGTGGCAGGGGCGGAAAAACTGCAGGACAGCACCAAACAGCTGTGGCAGGACAAATTTGGCCTGCGCATCCTTGAAGGCTACGGCGTGACCGAATGTGCGCCGGTGGTCTCCATCAACGTTCCGATGGCGGCGAAAGTCGGTACCGTCGGGCGCATTCTTCCGGGGATGGATGCCCGATTGCTGGCGATGCCGGGCATCGAGCAGGGGGGCCGCCTGCAGTTGAAAGGGCCAAACATCATGAAAGGCTATCTGCGGGTAGAAAACCCCGGCGTGCTGGAAGCGCCGACGGCGGAAAACCAGCACGGTGAAGTGGAGAGCGGCTGGTACGACACCGGCGATATCGTCGTCTTTGACGAGCAGGGCTACGTCCGTATTCAGGGTCGCGCCAAGCGATTCGCCAAAATCGCCGGCGAGATGGTCTCGCTGGAGATGGTCGAGCAGGTCGCTTTGGCGGTCTCGCCGGACAAAATGCACGCCACGGCCATTAAGCAGGACGCCAGCAAAGGCGAGGCGCTGGTGCTGTTTACCACCGATAATGAACTCAATCGCGAAAAGCTGCTGCGCTACGCGCGTGAACACGGCGTACCGGAGCTGGCGGTACCGCGCGATATTCGTTGGCTGAAACAGCTGCCGGTACTGGGCAGCGGCAAGCCGGACTTTGTCACCCTGAAAGGCATGGTTGAAGAGGCGGAACATACACATGAGTGAGTCAGTGCACACTAACGCTTCACTGTACTCGAAAGGGATGATGGCGGTGATCTGCGCCCAGTTCCTGTCGGCCTTCGGCGATAATGCGCTGCTGTTCGCCACCCTGGCATTGATGAAGCAGCTCTACTATCCGGAGTGGAGTCAGCCGGTATTGCAGATGTTGTTTGTGGGCGCTTACATTCTCTTTGCGCCGTTTGTCGGGCAATTTGCCGATAGCTTCGCCAAAGGCCGGGTGATGATGGTCGCTAATGGCCTGAAGCTGCTCGGCGCCGGGTGTATTTGCTTTGGCGTCAATCCGTTTATCGGCTATACGCTGGTGGGTATTGGCGCGGCGGCCTATTCGCCGGCGAAATACGGTATTCTGGGCGAACTGACCACCGGCGATAAGTTAGTGAAGGCTAACGGACTGATGGAGTCGTCGACCATCGCGGCGATCCTGCTGGGCTCGATGGCGGGCGGTATTCTTGCGGACTGGCACGTGCTGGCGGCGCTTATCGTTTGTGCGCTGGTTTATGGCGGCGCAGTGGTTGCTAACCTGTGGATCCCGAAACTACCGGCGGCCCGTCCTGGACAATCGTGGCGTTTCAGGCCGATGACGCATAGCTTCTTCAGCGCCTGTAAGACGTTGTGGCGTAATAGTGAAACGCGTTTCTCATTGATGGGCACCAGCTTGTTCTGGGGGGCGGGGGTGACGCTGCGCTTCCTGCTGGTGATTTGGGTGCCGGTGGCGCTTGGGATCACCAGTAACGCGATGCCGACCTACCTCAATGCGATGGTCGCCGTCGGGATTGTGGTTGGCGCTGGCGCGGCGGCGAAGCTGGTCACGCTGGAAACCGTCTCGCGCTGTATGCCCGCCGGGATATTGATTGGCGTCGCGGTGATCGTCTTCGCGGTACAGCAGTCGCTACTACCGGCATTTGGCCTACTGCTACTGCTCGGGGTGTGTGGCGGCTTCTTTATCGTGCCGCTGAACGCGCTGCTGCAGGAGCGCGGGAAACATACCGTTGGCGCAGGTAACGCCATTGCGGTACAGAACCTCGGCGAAAACGTGGCGATGTTGCTAATGCTGGGGCTGTACTCGCTGGCGGTCAGCGTTGGGATCCCGCCGGTTGGCGTGGGGATAGGATTTGGCGCGGTCTTTGCGCTAGCCATCGCTGCGCTGTGGTGGTGGGGACGGCGTAAATAATCCCCGGAGAGGGATGGATTCACAAATATCTGCTCTCCGGTAGCCCGGGTAAGGCGTTAGCCGCTACCCGGGGTTTTTACCCTCTTACGGCGCCGGGTAGGTATACACCTTATGCACCGCCTCAATCTCCGCTAACACCTCTTCGCTCAGCTCAAGATGCAAACTTTCGACGTTGGTCTTGAGCTGCTCCATGGTCGTGGCCCCGAGCAGGGTGCTGGCGACAAACGGCTGGCGACGCACAAAGGCCAGCGCCATTTGCGCCGGATCGAGATTGTGGCGTTTGGCAATGTCCACATAAGCGGCCACCGCTTTCTGCGCCTGCTCGCCGCTGTAGCGGGTAAAGCGGCTAAATAGCGTATTGCGTGCGCCGACTGGCTGCGCGCCGTTGAGGTACTTACCGGTCAGCGTACCGAACGCCAGGCATGAATACGCCAGCAGCTCAACGCCCTCATATTGGCTCACTTCCGCCAGCCCCACTTCGTAGCTGCGGTTAAGCAGGCTGTACGGGTTTTGAATCGTGACGATGCGCGGCAGGTCGTGCTTATCGGCCAGATGCAGATAGCGCATGACGCCAAAGGCGGTTTCGTTAGAGACGCCGATATAGCGGATTTTACCGGCGCGCTGGAATTCGGTGAGGGCTTCCAGCGTATCGAGCAGGGTGACCACCGGCGCGGAGTCGCTCCAGGTATAGCCGAGCTTGCCGAAACAGTTGGTCTGGCGCTGTGGCCAATGTACCTGATAGAGGTCGAGATAATCGGTTTGCAGACGCTTGAGGCTGTCGTGCAGCGCGTCGCGAATGTTTTTGCGATCCAGCGCGTGATTCGGGCGAATGCTGCTGTCGTTATTGCGCGCCGGACCGCTGACTTTAGAGGCGATAATCAGCTTTTCGCGGTTGCCGCGTTTCGCCAGCCAGTTGCCGACGTAGGTTTCGGTCAGACCCTGGGTTTCCGGGCGCGGCGGGACAGGATACATTTCGGCGACATCAATCAGGTTGATTCCCTGACTTACGGCGTAGTCGAGCTGTTCATGAGCGTCGGCCTCGCTATTTTGTTCACCAAACGTCATTGTGCCCAGCCCCAGCGTGCTGATTTCAAGAGAACTGTGTGGGATACGGTGATACTGCATAGCCGGCTTCCTTATTTTTATCAACAAGGTCAGGAGTTTCCCGACAAAACTATCTCCCCACAAACTTCAAAGCGCTTGCAGGCTGATGGGAATAACAACATGGCAGAGGGAGAGAAAAAGAGAAAGGGAAAATATCAAAAAAGCCGGGTCTGGAGATCCTGAAGGGGGCTGCCCTGGGGATATAGCAGGGGGATCCCGACTCTTTTCTGTGGCTGTGGTTGTCGGAAAATATGCGGTTAACCGACGAAAAAGCTTAACGCTTAATAATTTGTGACACGTCGTCGCGGTTGATCTGCATTTTATTGCCTTGCTGATCTTCGTAGCTTATCAAACCGGTGTCATCGTCAACCGCCGGTTTACCGTCGGTAAGAATCATACGTCCATCTTTTGTCGCCATGACATAATCGCTGCTGCAACCGGAAACCGAGAACGCCAGTCCTACGGCGGAAATCAATACTGCCCATTTTTTCATCGTCATTACCTCTCTTATGGCCGCACCTCGTACCAGTATATTAATAGCCTGATTTGTGAGACATAAAAAGCAGTAAAGTCTTAAAAAGGATTGCAGCCCGCTTCCGGACTGCAATTTTGTGGCTTACAGCGGGTTTTTCTTATTGCGCATCAGGTTGAGCGTCTCGACCGCAATGGAGAAGAACATCGCGAAGTAGATGTAACCTTTCGGGACATGCACATCGAAGCTCTCCAGCATCAGGGTGAAGCCGACGAGGATCAGAAACGACAAGGCCAACATTTTGACCGACGGGTGACGGTCAACGAAGTCGCCGATCGGACGCGCGGCAAACATCATCACCCCAACCGCAATCACCACCGCGGCCATCATAATGAACAGATGATCGGAGAGACCCACGGCGGTAATGACTGAATCAAGGCTGAAGATGATATCCAGCAGCATGATCTGCACGATGGCGCCAAAGAAGGAGTGGACGTTGGTTTTAAGACCTTCTTCCTCGCCTTCAATAGATTCGTGGATCTCTTTACTCGCTTTCCAGATCAGGAACAGACCGCCGAGCAGCAGGATCAGGTCGCGAAACGAGATCTCCTGCCCGAATACGGTGAAGAGCGGGTTGGTGAGCTTAACGACCCAGGCGATAGACGCCAGCAGGCCGAGACGCATCAGCATGGCTCCCATTAGACCGATACGCCGCGCATGGGCGCGTTGAGCGGTGGGAAGCTTAGCGACAACCAGAGAGAGAAAAATAATATTATCGATCCCGAGAACGATCTCCAGCAGCGTCAGCGTGCCGAGCGCCAGCCAGGCGTTAGGATCGGTTATCCATGCAAATAACATTGTTAAAAGTCCTGCAAAAAATAAAGTGGTAATTATATGCAGGCGTTATGGCAGAACAAAAAATTATTCATGGCCTAAGAGAAAATGACGCGCAAGCAGCGCGGCGGTGAAGTTTTTTTTCAGATAAAAGCCGCGCGGTAGGGTGAGGATCGGCTCGCCGTGGGCGCCGATCGCTTCCGTTAGCGCTTTGCTGTTGGCCGCTTTTGGGCGCAGCTGCAGTACTTCGCCGTGGCGGGCGGTGATTCGTTCAACCTGGCCGAGCACGATAAGATCCATCAACTCCTCCCAGTCCATACGCAACTGGCGATCTTCTTCCTCGTCCGGCGTCCACAGCAGCGGCGCGCCGACGCGGCGTTCCGCCAGCGGGATTTCGCGCTCGCCTTCTACCGGGATCCACAGCACGCGTTGCAGCTTATGCCGTACGTGGCTGCTTTCCCAGGTCACGCCGCTATTACCGGTTAGCGGCGCTACGCAAACAAACGTGGTCTCCAGAGGTCGGCCCTGACGGTCAATGGGAATGGTTTTCAGCTCCACGCCTAAGGCGGCGAAATCCTGCTCGGGTTTGCTTCCGGCGCTGGCGCCCAGCCAAATCTCCAGCAGGATGCCAATCCAGCCCTTATCGCGTTTCAGATCGCGGGGAATAGGGATCCCTGCCAGCGCCGCCAGTTCACCCAGCGAATAACCCGCCAGCCGCTGGGCCTGAGCAAGAAGTTGCTCCTGACTTTGCGGCGGAGCGGTAAGCGGAGCGATGGCTGGCATGATAGAAAACCTCTGGTCAAAAAATGAGCGCTATTTTTGTGCGTTGTGGATAGAGTTTACCTTTTTATGGGTAACTATACCAATGTAATGATTTATATATGTTTTTTCTCTCATTTTTCCGTTTGTGAAAACAGTGAAAACGGGTTTTCCAGAACTGGTCACTGACAATGAACAGGATCTTACACCATGTTATCCACAGAAAAATGGGATAACTGGGGAAAAGCCTCACTACTGGTTCGATTTACAGCCTTGACGTGCGACGAAAATCGAATTTTTAGACAAAATGTGCCCGACGAATGTGCTTTATCTGTGGATAAAAGCGGCATTGTTCGATCTTTCATCAGTTGCCGGATCGCATATGTGATGATCATCACGTTATGCTGTAATTTGTCGGCGAGAAGTATGATAACTTAATGAATAGTATGTCATTATTAAATGGTTCCATCTCTACGTCGTTCGGACTACTCCGGGTTTTCCCTGGTTAATTCCGTACTTCTTCACAACTCTATCCACAGAAAAAGTGAATAAAATGGCCCGGGGATGGCGTTCACTGTTTATAACTCGGGTGATTACTGTGAGTTATTCAAATGTTATTCGTTATCACGCCACACAGAGAGTGGTTTACCGTTTCCAACGAGTGTGAAACAATCATTCACATTGAAGCTTATTTTGAGGTAGTCCGGTGATTGATGACGATGGCTACCGCCCAAATGTCGGCATTGTAATTTGTAACCGTCAGGGCCAGGTGATGTGGGCCCGGCGTTATGGTCAGCACTCGTGGCAGTTCCCGCAAGGGGGCATTAATCCAGGCGAGTCCGCCGAGCAGGCAATGTATCGGGAATTGTTCGAAGAGGTTGGGTTAAGCCGCAAAGATGTGCGGATCCTGGCCTCGACCCGTAACTGGCTGCGTTACAAGCTGCCTAAACGTTTGGTGCGTTGGGACACAAAGCCGGTTTGTATCGGTCAGAAGCAGAAGTGGTTTCTTCTACAACTGGTCGGCAGCGATACGGCTATTAATATGCAAACCAGCAGTACACCTGAGTTTGATGGCTGGCGATGGGTAAGCTACTGGTACCCGGTTCGTCAGGTGGTGTCGTTTAAGCGCGACGTTTACCGCCGGGTGATGAAAGAGTTCGCGGGCGTCACGATGTCGCTTGCTGAAACCACACCCAAGCCGCAAAGCGCGCCTGCTTATCGACGTAAAAGAGGTTAAGCCACGCACATTATGCTCACTCGGTTGCGAGAAATAGTCGAGAAGGTCGCCAGCGCGCCGCGTTTAAACGAGGCGCTGGATATCCTGGTTACGGATGTCTGTAAAGCGATGGAAACGGAAGTTTGTTCGGTTTACCTGGCTGACAACGATCGACGCTGCTATTACCTGATGGCCACGCGCGGGCTGAAAAAACCTCGCGGGCGCACAGTCGCACTCGCATTTGATGAAGGTCTCGTGGGGCTGGTGGGGCGTCTGGCCGAGCCTATCAACCTGGCCGATGCGCAAAAACATCCCAGCTTTAAGTATATTCCAGCCGTTAAGGAGGAACGCTTCCGCGCCTTCCTTGGCGTGCCGATTATCCAGCGGCGTCAGCTGCTGGGCGTGCTGGTGGTTCAGCAGCGCGAACTGCGCCAGTTCGATGAAAGCGAAGAGTCCTTCCTTGTCACCCTCGCCACCCAGATGGCCGCTATTCTCTCCCAATCGCAGTTAAATGCGCTGTTTGGGCAGTATCGCCAGACCCGCATCCGCGCGCTGCCGGCATCATCCGGGGTGGCGATTGCCGAAGGCTGGATGGATGCCAGCCTGCCGTTGATGGAGCAGGTCTACGAGGCCTCGACGCTGGATACCGCTTCCGAGCGCGAACGTCTCACCGGCGCGCTGGAAGAGGCGGCGAATGAGTTTCGTCGCTACAGCAAGCGCTACGCCGCCGGGGCGCAAAAAGAGACGGCGGCTATTTTTGACCTCTATTCGCACCTGTTATCCGATGCGCGCCTGCGCCGTGAGCTATTCGATGAAGTCGACAAAGGCTCCGTCGCTGAATGGGCGGTGAAAAAAGTCATTGAGAAATTTGCCGAGCAGTTTGCCGCGCTCAGTGATGGCTACCTGAAAGAGCGGGCGGGGGATTTGCGTACTCTCGGGCAGCGGCTGTTGTTTCATCTCGACGACACCACCCAGGGGCCGAATACCTGGCCTGAGCGCATTATTCTGGTGGCCGATGAACTGTCGGCAACCACGCTTGCGGAAGTGCCGCAGGACCGCTTAGTCGGGGTGGTGGTGCGCGACGGCGCGGCCAACTCCCACGCGGCTATCATGGTGCGTGCGTTGGGCATCCCGACGGTAATGGGCGCCGACATTCAGCCGTCACTGCTGCATGGCCATACGTTGATCGTTGATGGCTATCGCGGCGATCTGTTGGTCGATCCCGAACCGGTGCTGCTACAAGAGTATCAGCGGTTAATCAGCGAAGAGAACGAGCTGAGCCGGCTGGCGGAAGACGATCTTGAACGCGCTTCCGAGCTGAAAAGCGGCGAACGGGTAAAAGTGATGCTCAACGCAGGCCTGAGCCCGGAGCATGAAGAGAAGCTCGGCAGCTTTATCGATGGTATCGGGCTTTACCGCACCGAAATTCCGTTTATGTTACAAAGCGGCTTCCCCTCCGAAGAGGAGCAGGTCGCCCAGTATCAGGGCATGCTGCAGATGTTTAACAGCAAGCCCGTGACCCTGCGAACGCTGGATATCGGCGCCGATAAACAACTGCCGTATATGCCGATTAGCGAAGAGAACCCGTGCCTTGGTTGGCGCGGGATCCGTATTACGCTCGATCAGCCAGAGATCTTCTTGATCCAGGTGCGCGCCATGCTGCGCGCTAATGCCGCCACCGGCAATCTCAGCATCCTGCTGCCGATGGTCACCAGCCTCGAAGAGGTTGACGAAGCCCGCCGCCTGATCGAGCGCGCCAGTCGCGAAGTCGAAGAGATGATTGGTTACGCGATTCCGCGCCCGCGCCTTGGGGTGATGCTGGAAGTGCCGTCAATGGTCTTTATGCTGCCGCAGTTGGCAAACCGCATCGACTTTATCTCCGTCGGCACCAATGACCTGACGCAATACATCCTCGCGGTCGACCGCAATAATACCCGCGTCGCCAATATGTACGACTGCCTGCACCCTGCGGTATTGCGGGCGCTGGCGATGATTGCCCATGACGCCGAGCGTTTTGGTATCGATCTGCGCCTGTGCGGCGAAATGGCCGGCGACCCGATGTGCGTCACCATCCTGGTGGGCCTCGGCTATCGCCATTTGTCGATGAACGGCCGTTCGGTCGCGCGCGTGAAATATCTGCTGCGCCGTATCGATATCGAAGAAGCGCAGGAGCTGTCACGGCGCAGTCTGGAAGCGCAGATGACCACGGAAGTGCGCCACCAGGTGGCGGCGTTTATGGAGCGCCGCGGTCTCGGCGGCCTGATCCGCGGCGGACGGTAACGTAGATACTGTTATCGGTTTGCAACTTTTTAAGGGTTTTTCCCGGACGCGGCGCGTTGCGCCTTCTCCGGGCTACCAAATCGCATCGTGCTGTAGCCCCGGTAAGCGGCAGCGCCACCGGGGATTTTGAGGCCACCAACACCGGCAGTTTCAGTAGCCATGGGGACAAGGTAGAGATCTTAAGCTCGCAATGGCACGGACCGTAGGTCGGGTAAGGCGTTAGCCGCCACCCGACAAAAAAACGGCACCGCGAGTAGCGAGCCCGGGGAAAAACCGCACGCTGTTAGCATCCTTATACATATCTTTTACACGTTCAGCGCGGATCGCACTACACGCTTATGCTATCATTCGCCTCCTTCGGAGTGCCCGTTTTAAGCGGGCACGGATCATCACCGCTGTCCACTTTCGGCGGAATAACAAGTCTTTATGGTGACAGATGAATAGTGGCTACCTGCATTTTCCGGAGTTCGATCCGGTAATATTTTCCATTGGACCGGTCTCTCTCCACTGGTACGGCTTAATGTACCTGGTTGGTTTCGTCTTTGCGATGTGGCTGGCCACCCGTCGGGCCAATCGTCCGGGCAGCGGCTGGACGAAAAATGAAGTGGAAAACCTGCTCTACGCGGGCTTCCTCGGCGTATTCCTCGGCGGCCGTATCGGCTATGTGATGTTCTACAACCTGCCGGTCTTCCTTAGCGACCCGCTATATCTGTTCCGCGTCTGGGATGGCGGCATGTCGTTCCACGGCGGCCTGATCGGCGTGATTCTGGTGAT
The DNA here is from genome assembly GCF_040065095.1 of Klebsiella sp. CN_Kp091. NCBI lineage: Bacteria > Pseudomonadati > Pseudomonadota > Gammaproteobacteria > Enterobacterales > Enterobacteriaceae > Klebsiella > Klebsiella sp. CN_Kp091. The sequence goes on from NZ_JBEAIO010000048.1 coordinate 69,208, forward strand.
GATTATCTTCGCCAAACGCACCAAGCGTACCTTCTTCCAGGTCTCCGATTTTATCGCGCCGCTGATCCCGTTTGGCCTCGGCGCCGGGCGTCTGGGCAACTTTATCAACGGTGAGCTGTGGGGCCGGGTTGACCCGAGCTTCCATTATGCGATGATTTTCCCGGGCTCGCGCGCTGAGGACCTGGCGCTGCTGCCGTCGCATCCGGAATGGCAATCATTATTCGATACCTACGGCGCGCTGCCGCGTCACGCCTCGCAGCTTTATGAGCTGGCGCTGGAAGGCGTGGTGCTGTTCCTGATCCTGAACCTGTTTATCCGTAAACCGCGCCCGACCGGTTCCGTTTCCGGTCTGTTCCTGATTGGCTACGGCCTGTTCCGTATTATCGTGGAATTCTTCCGTCAGCCGGACGCACAGTTTACCGGCGGCTGGGTGCAGTACATCAGTATGGGGCAGATTCTTTCGATCCCGATGGTGCTTGCGGGTATCATTATGATGGTTTGGGCTTATCGTCACCGTCCGCAGCAACAAAACTCTTGAGGAACCATGAAACAGTATCTTGATTTGATGCAGAAAGTGCTCGCTGAGGGCACGCCAAAAAATGACCGCACCGGCACTGGCACCATCTCTATCTTCGGCCATCAGATGCGTTTTAACCTGCAGGAAGGCTTCCCGCTGGTGACTACCAAGCGCTGTCATTTACGCTCCATCATCCATGAACTGCTATGGTTCCTGCAGGGCGACACCAACATTGCCTATCTGCACGAAAATAACGTCACCATCTGGGACGAGTGGGCGGATGAGAATGGCGATCTGGGGCCGGTTTACGGCAAACAGTGGCGTTCCTGGCCCGCGCCGGACGGCCGCCATATCGACCAGATCGGCACGGTCATGGAACAGTTGAAAAATGACCCGGACTCCCGCCGTATCATCGTGTCGGCATGGAACGTCGGTGAGCTGGATAAAATGGCGCTGGCGCCGTGCCACGCGTTCTTCCAGTTCTACGTCGCCGACGGCAAACTCTCCTGCCAGCTGTATCAGCGCTCCTGCGACGTGTTCCTCGGCCTGCCGTTCAACATCGCCAGCTATGCGCTGCTGGTGCATATGGTGGCGCAGCAGTGCGATCTGGAAGTGGGCGATTTTGTCTGGACCGGTGGTGACACTCATCTCTACAGCAATCACCTGGAGCAGACTAACCTGCAGCTGAGCCGCGAACCGCGTCCGCTGCCGAAGCTGGTCATTAAGCGCAAACCGGCGTCGATTTTCGACTACCGTTTTGAAGACTTCGAAATTGAAGGTTATGACCCGCATCCGGGAATTAAAGCGCCTGTGGCGATTTAACGTCTCTGTAGTGATGACAAACCGGCGCCAGCAGCGCCGGTTTTTTTATGCCCTTTGCAGAATTTTGCGAGCCTGATTCCTGACGCCGCTCAATATCCTGCAACTGGCGAATTTTTTCCCGAGCCGCGACGCGAACCGTAGATTTACCATTCGAATGGATAATCAGAGCAACGCATACTCGACGCCATGAACAGACAGCATGGCTACACCCTAATTGAAATGCTGGTCACCATGATGCTGGTGGTCATCCTCAGCGCTAGCGGTATGTACGGCTGGCAGCGCTGGCAACAGCAACAGCGCTTGTGGCAGGTCGCCTGCCAGGTGCGCGATTATCTCGTGCTGCTGCGCGATGACGCCAACTGGCACAACCGCGACCGCGTCATTAGCATCGGACAATCGCCCGCCGGCTGGTGTCTGAGCGCAAGCGGGGTGGAGGCTGACTGTCACGCGAAAACGCCTTTTACCCTACAGCCGCTATGGCCGGGAATTACGCTGCAACATTTGACGGCGGGCATTGGTTTTTACGGCCTGCGCAACAGCGCCTGGGCCGGCCATATCCTGCTGCAAAGCGATGGCGGAGCGTGGCGGATCGTTGTCTCTAACTGGGGGCGCATACGCCTGTGTCGGGAAGGGGAGGAATTATGCCAGTAGCGGCGCGCGGTTTTTCGCTCATTGAAACGCTGATTGCTATGGCGATTGGCTCGGTATTACTGCTCGGAGCCGCTCGTTTCCTTCCGGCGCTACAGCGCCAGATTCTTCGCCAAACGCAGCAGCAGGCGTTGGAAAATGAGCTATGGCAGCGGGTCTATGCGTTAGCCAAACATTTGCAGCGCGCCGGATATTGCGCGGGTCACTGTAATGGTCAGGCGCTGGTGATTGCCGACGGCGGGCAGTGCGTTATTGTTCGCTGGGATGGCAACAGCAACGGCATTTGGGAGCTGGCGCCGGAGGCCGATGCCGATTCTACCGGTTTTCGCCTGCGCGATGGGGCGCTGGAAACGCGGCGCGGCGTCACTGACTGCGGCGGTAAAAATTGGGAGAAAATGACCAATCCCGCAGCCATAACGGTAACGAGTTTTCACCTTGAGCGGCAGGCGATAAGCGGGTTCTCTCCTGAACTTATCGTTACCCTGGGGGGGCAGGCGCAATCGGACTCGCGTATTTCCACCGAGGCGCAATATCGGGTAACGGGGTTCAACCTGTGAAACGCCAGCGCGGAGTTTCATCGCTACTGATGGTGCTGCTATTACTGGCGCTGGGCAGCCTGCTGCTGCAGGGAATGAACCAGCAGCAGCGATCGCTGCTGGCGCAGGTGAGCGCCGAAACCCAGGCGATTCGCGATACGGCCGCCGCGCAGTCGGCGCTGCAGTGGGGCAAAGGGGTGAACTGGCCGCTGCAGAGCGCTGTGGTGTGTCAACAGGAAAACAGCCAACGCTGGCGAGCGTGCCTGCGGCTTTTTAATGATGGCCGCGCGCTGCTTATCGCCGGCAGCGGCACAGTACAGCTGTGGCAGTCAGCATGGGTTGAACAGGGCGTGCTGCGCTATTTAGCGCATGGATGGAGCGATTTTTGCCCGTTAAAGGAGAGTGCGTTATGCCTGATGCCGTAGCGCGCCAGCGCGGTTTTAGTCTGGCGGAGACATTATTAGCGATGGCGCTGTTAATCATGACCATCGCGGCGCTTGGCGGTTATCACCGCGGGCTGGCCAGCGGCGCCGCTCAATTGAACGCCTATCGCCAGCAGTGGCGGGAAGCGTGGCGCTTTAGCCAGCTCATTCCCCCGGCACAGCCCGCGAAAGGGCAAATAAGCCGCTTGCAGACATCCAGGCAAAGTTGTGTCAGCATCACGGTAACGATCACCATGCCCGCCGCTAAGCGGGTGCAGATGAACCGGCTACATTGTCCGGTAAATCAGTAGTCAGGAGCGAATATGTTAAGGGTGTACCACTCAAACCGTCTGGATGTGCTTGAAGCGTTGATGGAGTTTATCGTCGAGCGCCAGCGGCTGGATGACCCTTTCATGCCGGAAATGGTGCTGGTGCAAAGTACCGGTATGGCGCAATGGTTGCAGATGACGCTGGCAAAGCGCTTCGGTATTGCGGCGAATATCGAGTTTCCGCTGCCGGCCAGCTTTATCTGGGATATGTTCGTTCGCGTGCTAGACGATATTCCCGGCGAGAGCGCCTTCAGTAAACAGAGCATGAGCTGGAAGCTGATGACCCTGCTACCGCAGTATCTCGACGATGAAGCCTTCACATTACTGCGCCACTATCTGAGCGATGATAGCGACAAACGTAAGCTGTTCCAGCTTGCCGCGCGGGTGGCCGACCTGTATGACCAGTATCTGGTCTATCGCCCGGAGTGGCTGATGCGCTGGGAGGCCGATGAACGGGTGGACGGGCTGGGCGACGCTCAGCAGTGGCAGGCGCCGCTGTGGAAAGCGTTAGTCGAATACACCGCAGAGCTTGGGCAACCGCTGTGGCACCGCGCCAATCTGTACCAGCGCTTTATCAGCGCGTTGGAAAATGCTGACCAGCCGCCAGCCGGGCTGCCGTCGCGGGTCTTTATCTGCGGCATCTCGGCGCTGCCGCCGGTGTATTTGCAGGCCCTGCAGGCGCTGGGTAAGCATGTCGATGTCTATGTACTCTTCACCAACCCCTGTCGCTACTACTGGGGCGATATTAAAGATCCAGCGTTTCTTGCCAAACTGATGTCGCGCCAGCGCCGCCACCACCGCGAGGCGCGCGAGCTGCCGCTGTTCCGCGACACTGAACAGGCGCCGGGATTGTTTAATGATGATGGCGAGCAGGATGTCGGCAATCCGCTGCTGGCCTCGTGGGGCAAGCTCGGGCGCGATTATATCTATCTGCTGGCAGGGCTGGAGCGCTATGAAGAGCTGGACGCCTTTGTCGATATCGCCCCCGATAACCTGCTACATAATCTCCAGGCCGATATTCTGGAACTGCGCAACGCCGCGGTGGCGGGACGCACCGCGCAAGAGTTCGCCAGCAGTAAGAGTAAGCGTCCGCTGGCGAATGACGACCGCAGCCTGGCTATCCACGTCTGCCATAGCCCGCAACGTGAAGTGGAAGTGCTGCATGACCGGCTGCTGGCGATGCTGGAAGAAGACCCGGCGCTGACGCCGCGCGATATTATCGTTATGGTCGCCGATATCGACAGCTACAGTCCCTATATTCAGGCGGTTTTCGGCGCGGCGCGCGGCGAACGCTGGCTGCCGTGGGCGATTTCCGACCGACGGGCGCGGGAATCGCACCCGGCGTTACAGGCGTTTATCACGTTGCTTTCTCTGCCTGACAGCCGCTTCGCCAGTGAAGACGTGCTGGCGCTGCTGGATGTGCCGGTGCTGGCGGCGCGCTTCAATATCAATGAAGAGGGGTTGCGCTACCTGCGCCAGTGGGTCAATGAATCCGGTGTACGTTGGGGCATGGATGACGACAACGTGCGCGAAATGGATCTTCCGGCGACCGGCCAGCATACCTGGCGTTTTGGGTTAACGCGTATGCTGCTGGGGTATGCGATGGACAGCAGCCAGGGCGAGTGGCAGTCGGTGCTGCCCTATGATGAATCCAGCGGACTGATTGCCGAGCTGGTGGGGAATCTCGCTTCGCTGCTGATGCAGCTCAATCTGTGGCGCCGCGGTCTGGCGCAGGATCGCCCGCTGACAGAGTGGCTGCCGGTGTGCCGCGATCTGCTCACAGATTTCTTCCTGCCGGATAGCGACACCGAAGCGGCGCTGGCGCTGATTGAACAGCAATGGCAAGCCATCATCGATGGTGGGCTGGATGCGCAGTACGGGGCTGCCGTGCCGCTATCGCTGCTGCGTGATGAGCTGGCGCAGCGCCTCGATCAGCAGCGGATCAGCCAGCGTTTCCTGGCCGGGCCGGTGAATATCTGCACCCTGATGCCGATGCGTTCTATTCCCTTCAAAGTTGTCTGCCTGCTGGGGATGAACGACGGCGTCTACCCGCGTACTCTCGCGCCGCTGGGCTTCGATTTAATGAGCCAAAAACCGCAGCGCGGCGACCGTAGCCGTCGCGACGACGACCGCTACCTGTTCCTGGAAGCGCTAATGTCGGCCGAACAGAAGCTATACATCAGCTATATCGGCCGCTCAATTCAGGATAACAGCGAGCGCTATCCTTCGGTGCTGGTACAGGAACTGGCGGACTATATCGGTCAGAGCCACTGCCTTGAAGGCGATGAAGCGCTGGACTGCGATGCCAGCGAACGGCGCGTTAAAGAGCACATTATCCATCTGCATACGCGTATGCCTTTCGATGCCGCCAATTATCTGCCGGATGAAGATCAGAGCTATGCGAAAGAGTGGCTGGCCGCCGCCAGCCAGCAGGGAGAGGCGCATAGTGAATTTATCCAGCCGCTTGCGCCGCTTGCTATCGACACATTGCCGTTTGAACAACTATTACGCTTTTGGCAGCATCCGGTGCGGGCTTTCTTCCAGCAGCGTCTGCGGGTGAATTTCCGCTCTGAAGAGAGCGAGATCCCCGAAGATGAGCCTTTCGTACTTGAAGGGCTAAGCCGTTACCAGTTGAACCAACAGTTGCTGAATACGCTGATTGAACAACAGGATGCGTCAGCGATGTATCGTCGTTTTCGTGCGGCGGGTGAGCTGCCTTTTGGCGCCTTTGGCGAACTGGCATGGGAGGCGCAGCGTCAGGAAATGCAGAACCTGGCTGAGCGGGTTATCGCCAGTCGTCAGCCCGCGCAAAGTATGGAGATTGACCTACAGTGCAACGGTATCAATCTCACCGGCTGGCTACAGCAGGTACAGCCGGATGGGCTATTACGCTGGCGGCCGTCGCTGCTGAGCGTCTCTCAGGGCGTGCAACTTTGGCTGGAACATCTTGTCTATTGTGCTAGCGGCGGTCTCGGCGAAAGCCGCTTGTTCGTGCGCAAGGAAGGCGAGTGGCGTTTCCCGCCGCTGGCCGCGGAGCAGGCGCAGGCGTATCTGAATGAGCTGGTAGAAGGCTACCTGCAGGGGATGTCAAAACCGCTACTGCTGTTGCCGGAAAGCGGCGGCGCGTGGCTAAAAGCCTGTTATGACGCGGAAAAGGATGTCATGTTAATGGATGACGAAACGCAACAAAAAGCGCGCAGTAAGTTCCTTCAGACCTACGAAGGTAATATGGTGGTGAGCGGCGAAGGTGCCGATATCTGGTACCAGCGCCTGTGGCGCACTCTTGAGCCTGCGTACTATGAAGAGATTATCGCGCAGGCTCAGCGTTATCTGTTGCCGATATTTCGTTTCCATCAGTCCGAATAAAATTGTAATAGTATAAAAATTGCGCAAAAGAAGGTTGTTCATTTATTATGCGCAACGAATCACGGACTGATGTTGTAAATACCTTGAAGATGGCGTTTTGCCTGATGATGGGTATCCACGCTGACGCTATGCAGCGCGAAGTTTGTTAATGATGAGGTCCGTGAATGCCCCGCAGTTTATGGTTCAAAGTTCTTGTTGTAGTGGTCGCCCTCTGGGCGCCGTTAAGTCAGGCAGACACCGGATGGCAACCGATTCAGGAAACCATCCGCAAAAGCGAAAAAGATCCCCGTCAATATCAGGCCATTCGCCTGCAAAACGGCATGGTCGTGCTGCTGGTATCCGATCCGCAGGCGGTAAAATCGCTGTCGGCGCTGGTGGTGCCGGTAGGCTCATTACAGGATCCGGCCGACCATCAAGGGCTGGCGCACTATCTCGAGCATATGACCTTAATGGGCTCGCAGAAGTACCCGCAGCCTGATAGCCTTGCTGAATTCCTCAAAATGCACGGCGGCAGCCATAATGCCAGCACCGCGCCGTATCGCACCGCGTTCTACCTTGAAGTGGAAAACGATGCTCTCAACGGCGCTGTCGATCGGCTGGCCGATGCCATTGCTGCGCCGCTGCTGGATAAAAAATATGCCGAACGCGAACGTAACGCGGTCAACGCCGAATTGACCATGGCGCGCACCCGGGACGGGATGCGCATGGCGCAGGTGAGCGCCGAAACCATCAACCCTGCGCACCCGGCTTCACAATTCTCCGGCGGTAACCTCGATACGCTGAGCGACAAGCCTGGTAGCCCGGTGCTTGATGCGCTGCACGCTTTCCGCGACCGCTGGTACTCGGCAAACCTGATGAAGGCGGTCATCTACAGCAATAAGCCACTGCCTGAGTTGGCAAGCATTGCCGCCGCGACCTACGGACGGGTGCCAAATCACGACATCAGTAAGCCGGAAATTACCGTACCGGTCGTGACCGATGCGCAGAAGGGTATTGTGATTCACTACGTGCCGGCGATGCCGCGTAAGGTGCTGCGCGTTGAATTCCGCATCGATAACAACAGCGCTCAGTTTCGCAGCAAGACCGATGAGCTGGTGACCTATATGATCGGCAACCGCAGCCCGGGCACCTTATCCGACTGGCTGCAGAAGCAGGGGCTGGCGGAAGGGATTCGCGCGGATTCCGATCCGGCCGTCAACGGCAATAGCGGCGTGCTGGCGATCTCCGCTACCCTCACCGATAAAGGCCTGGCGCACCGCGATGAAGTTACCGCCGCTATCTTCAGCTACCTGAATTTGCTGCGTACTCAGGGGATTGATAAGCGCTACTTTGATGAATTAGCCCACGTGCTGGAGCTCGATTTCCGCTATCCGTCGATTAGCCGCGATATGGATTATGTGGAGTGGCTGGCCGATACCATGATTCGCGTGCCGGTAGAGCACGTACTGGACGTGGTTAATATCGCCGACCGCTATGATGCCCAGGCGATTAAAGATCGTCTGGCGATGATGACGCCGCAAAATGCGCGTATCTGGTACATCAGCCCGAATGAGCCGCACAATAAAACCGCTTATTTCGTCAACGCGCCTTACCAGGTTGATAAAATTAGCCCCCAGACCTTCACCAACTGGCAGCAAAAATCTGCGGCCATCAAGCTGCAGCTGCCGGCGCTGAACCCGTATATTCCGGATGATTTCACGCTGATTAAGAGCGATAAGGCGTACCCGCATCCGGAGCTTATCGTCGATGAGCCGACGCTGCGCGTGGTGTACGCGCCAAGCCAGTACTTTGCCAGTGAACCGAAAGCCGACGTCTCGCTGGTGCTACGTAACCCGCAGGCGATGGACAGCGCGCGCCGACAGGTGATGTTCGCGTTGAATGATTACCTGGCCGGTATTGCCCTCGACCAGCTTAGCAACCAGGCCGCGGTAGGCGGGATAAGCTTCTCGACCGGCGCCAACAACGGTCTGATGGTTAATGCCAATGGCTATACCCAGCGTCTGCCGCAGCTCTTTACCGCGCTGCTGGACGGCTACTTTAGCTATACGCCGACCGAAGAGCAGCTTGAGCAGGCGAAGTCCTGGTATGCCCAGATGATGGATTCGGCGGACAAAGGTAAAGCCTATGACCAGGCGATTATGCCGATTCAGATGCTGTCGCAGGTACCCTATTTCGAGCGTAAAACACGTCGCGATTTACTGCCGTCAATCACCTTGAAAGAGGTGATCAACTACCGCGATAACCTGAAAGCAAGAGGGCGGCCGGAGCTGCTGGTCATCGGTAACATGAGTGCCCGACAGTCCACCGATCTGGCCCGCCAGATCCAAAAACAGCTTGGCGCCGATGGCAACGAGTGGTGTCGCAACAAAGACGTGCTGATCGACAGCAAACAGCTGGCGATGTTTGAGAAAGCAGGCAGCAGCACCGACTCCGCGCTGGCGGCGGTTTTCGCGCCGCCAAACGTCGATGAATACAGCAGCATGGCCGCCAGTTCGCTGTTAGGGCAGATTATTCAGCCCTGGTTCTACAACCAGTTACGTACTGAAGAACAACTCGGCTATGCGGTCTTCGCCTTCTCAATGAATGTTGGCCGCCAGTGGGGGATGGGCTTCCTGTTACAGAGTAGCGATAAACAGCCGGCTTTCCTCTGGCAGCGCTTCCAGGCCTTCTTCCCGACGGCGGAAGCCAAACTGCGGGCGATGAAACCGGAAGAGTTTGCCCAGATCCAGCAGGCGGCGATTAGCCAGATGCTGCAGGCGCCGCAAACGTTGAGCGAAGAAGCATCAAAGCTGAGCAAAGATTTCGATCGCGGTAATATGCGCTTCGATTCACGTGATAAAGTAGTGGCTCAGATTAAACTGCTGACGCCGCAAAAACTTGCCGATTTCTTCCATCAGACGGTGGTGGATCCGCAAGGCATGGCACTGTTATCCCAGGTTTCCGGCAGCCAGAACGGCAAGACGGAATACGCCGCCCCTGAAGGCGGTAAAGTATGGGAAAGCGTCAGCGCATTGCAGAAATCCTTACCCCTGATGCGAGAGAATGAATGACCGAAACCGCTGAGTCTCTTGACCCACTCCGCTTGCCCCTGACGGGCGAGCGGCTGATAGAAGCCTCCGCGGGCACCGGAAAAACCTTTACCATCGCCGCGCTATATCTACGGCTGCTGCTGGGGCTGGGGGGAGAATCCGCTTTCCCCCGGCCGGTCAGCGTGGAAGAGCTGCTGGTAGTTACCTTTACCGAAGCGGCGACGGAAGAGCTGCGCGGGCGTATTCGCAGTAATATCCACGAGCTACGGATTGCCTGCCTGCGCGAAAGCGCCAGCGATCCGCTCTATGCCTCTTTGCTCGCGGAAATCGCCGATAAAAACCAGGCGGCGCAAACGCTGATGCTGGCGGAACGCCAGATGGACGAGGCGGCAGTCTTTACCATCCATGGTTTCTGTCAGCGAATGCTGAGCCTCAACGCCTTCGAGTCCGGCATGTTGTTTGAACAGCAACTGATCGAAGACGAGTCCCGCCTGCGTTATCAGGCCTGCGCCGACTTCTGGCGTCGCCACTGCTATCCGCTGCCGCGCGATATCGCCGCGGTGATCCATGAACAGTGGAAAGGGCCGCGTGACCTGCTTAAGGCGATCGACCGCTGGCTGCAGGGCGAAGCGCCGCAGCTAAAATCGCCGCCGCCCGCGGAAGAGACGCTGGCAAGCCGCCATCAGCAAATCCTTGAACGTATCAATGCGCTGAAGCAGCAGTGGCGAGAACAGGTGGGTGAAATTGAAAACGTGCTGGAAAGCTCAGGGCTCGATCGCCGCAAGTTCAACCGCGGCAACCAGGGCAAGTGGATCGAAAAGGTAAGCGCCTGGGCGCAGGAAGAAACGCTGAGTTATCAGTTGCCTGATGCGCTGGAAAAATTCTCGCAACCGTTCCTCATTGAGCGCACCAAAGACGGCGGCGAACCACCGTTGCATCCCTTATTCAGCGCGGTAGAAGCGCTGCTCGCCTCACCGCTTACCTTAAACGATCTGGTTATCGCCAGGGCGATGGTGGAGATCCGCGAAGCGGTCGCCCGCGAAAAACGGCGTCGAGGCGAACTAGGCTTTGACGACATGCTCAGCCGCCTGGACGACGCGCTGCGCGGCGACAGCGGCGAAGCGCTGGCCAGCGCTATTCGTCAGCGTTTCCCGGTGGCGATGATCGATGAGTTCCAGGATACCGACCCGCAGCAGTATCGCATCTTCCGCCGCATCTGGCGCCGTCAGCCGGATACGGCCCTGCTGCTGATTGGCGACCCGAAACAGGCGATTTACGCTTTCCGCGGCGCCGATATTTTTACCTATATGAAAGCGCGCGGCGATGTCGCTGCCCACTATACGCTGGATACCAACTGGCGTTCGGCGCCGGGCATGGTACAGAGCGTTAATCGTCTGTTCGGCCTGAGTGATAATCCATTCATGTTCCGCGAGATCCCATTCTTGCCGGTGAAGCCAGCCGCTAAAAATCAGACGTTGCGCTTTACCATTGATGAGAAGCCGATCCCGGCGATGAACATGTGGTTAATGCCTGGCGAAGCCGTCGGTTCTGGCGATTATCAGTCTTTTATGGCGCAATTGTGCGCGACGCAGATCCGCGACTGGCTCAGCGCCGGCCAGCAGGGGCGCGCGCTGCTGTGGCGCGACGAAAAAGCCGAGCCGGTGCGCGCCTCCGATATCACCGTGCTGGTGCGTAACCGTCTCGAAGCGGCGCTTATTCGCGATGCGCTGCAGCTCTTGTCGATCCCGTCGGTCTATCTCTCAAACCGCGACAGCGTTTTTGAAACCCCGGAAGCGCAGGAATTACTGTGGGTTCTACAGGCGGTACTGGCGCCAGAGCGTGAAAACACGCTATGCAGCGCGCTGGCAACGTCGATGTTTGGCCTTAATGCGCAGGATATCGAAAACCTCAATCAGGATGAACGTGCCTGGGATGCGCTGGTAGAGGAGTTCAGTGAATACCGTCACATCTGGCGCCAGCGCGGCGTAATGCCGATGCTGCGCGCGCTGATGGGGGCGCGTCATATCGCCGAAAACCTGCTGGCGACCCACGGCGGCGAACGCCGTTTGACCGATATTTTGCATATCAGCGAATTGTTACAAGAGGCGGCTAATCAGCTGGAGAGCGAGCACGCGCTGGTGCGCTGGCTGACGCAACATATCGCCGAGCCGGACAGCAATGCTTCCAGCCAGCAGATGCGTCTGGAGAGCGATAAGCATCTGGTGCAAATCGTCACTATCCACAAATCAAAAGGACTGGAATATTCGCTGGTCTGGCTGCCATTTATCGCGCGCTTTCGTAAACAGGATCAGGCGTTTTATCACGACCGCGATTCCTTTGCCGCGGTCCTCGACCTTGGAGAAGGGGAGAATAGCCTTGAGCTGGCGGAAGCCGAGCGCCTGGCGGAGGATTTACGCCTGTTGTACGTCGCCCTGACCCGCGCGGTGTGGCACTGCAGTCTCGGGGTTGCGCCGTTAAGTACCCGCCGTAGCGATAAACCTGGCAACAGCGATTTTCATCACAGCGCCCTCGGCCGTCTGCTGCAGGACGGCGAGCCGATGGACGCGGCGGGATTGACCGCGCGGCTACAGGCATTATGCCACGATGATATTGCGCTATGTATTCCCGATACCATGGACCAGACGCCGTGGCAGGCGCCGGAAAACGCGCTACCGTCGCTTTCGGCGCGGACGGTTGAACGCCAGGTGAGTGACGACTGGCGGGTGACCAGTTATTCCGGCCTGCAGCAGCATGGCTCCAGCGCCGGGCAGGAGCTGCTACCGCGCCTCGATATCGACGCCGCGGGCGTTGGCGAGGTGGCGGAAGAGCCGCAGCTCACGCCTCATCAGTTCCCGCGCGGCGCGTCGCCGGGGACTTTCCTGCATAGCCTGTTTGAGGATCTCGATTTCAGCCAGCCGGTACCGGTTGACTGGATGGCGCAAAAACTGCAGCTGCACGGTTTTGGCGAAGAGTGGGCGCCGGTGTTGAGCGAATGGCTGGACGGCGTGCTGCGAACACGCCTGCCGGGGGCGGAAATCGCCCTGAATCAGCTGGGCGCGCGAGATAAACAGGTGGAGATGGCCTTCTATCTACCGATTGAACAACCGCTGGATCCGCTGCAGTTGGACGCGCTGATCCGCCGCTATGATCCGCTGTCGGCTGACACCCCGGCGCTCGATTTCCGCCAGGTCCGCGGCATGCTGAAAGGGTTTATCGATCTGGTATTTCGTCACGATGGCCGCTATTACCTGCTGGATTACAAATCTAACTGGCTGGGCGAAGACCGCGAAGCCTACACCCAGCAGGCGATGATCCAGGCGATGCGCCTGCATCGCTATGATCTGCAGTACCAGCTGTATAGCCTGGCGCTACACCGTTATCTGCGTCACCGTATTGCCGATTATCACTACGAGCGGCACTTTGGCGGCGTCATTTATCTTTTTTTACGCGGCATGGATGGGCAGGAAGGCGGGCAGGGGATCTTCACCACCCGCCCGGCGCAGCCGCTGATTGACGGTCTCGACGCGCTATTTGCCGGCGTTACCCTGGAGGTGGACTCATGACTATGGATGAACTGCTACTGGCCGCCGCCGAGCAGCGTCTGCTGCGGCCGCTGGACGTTCAGTTTGCGCTGATGGTGGCGCAGGATGCCCCTCCGGCAGTGAAGCTGGCCGCCGCGCTGCTGAGCCGGGATGCCGGAGAAGGTCATGTCTGTCTGCCGCTGTCGCGCCTCAACGCTGAAGAAGCGCTAAGCGGCAAGGCCGGCGAGATCCGTGACCAGTTGCTGGCAATGGCCGGAGAGCCGCAGGACTGGCCTCAATTGTTGCTTTCTTCGTCAGCGGTGAGCCGCGGCGACGAACCGACGCCGATGATTTTATGCGGCGACAGGCTGTACCTGAACCGCATGTGGCGTAATGAACTCACCGTCGCCCGCTTCTTTAATGAGACGAACCGGGTGCTTGAGGTCGATGAAGAGCGGCTAACGGCAACCCTGAATGAACTCTTTCCGGTAACCGACGATATTGACTGGCAAAAAGTCGCCGCGGCGGTGGCGCTGACCCGGCGCATTTCGGTGATCTCCGGCGGCCCGGGTACGGGAAAAACCACTACCGTCGCGAAGCTGCTGGCGGCGCTGATTCAGATCAACGACACGCCGCGTTGTCGAATTCGGCTGGCGGCGCCGACCGGCAAAGCCGCGGCGCGTCTGACGGAATCCCTTGGGGCGGCGTTAAGAAAACTTCCGCTTAGCGAGGAGCAAAAAGCGCTGATTCCCGCCGATGCCAGTACGCTGCATCGCCTGTTGGGCGCGCAGCCCGGTAGCCAGCGCATGCGCTACCACGCCGGTAATCCGCTGCATCTGGATGTGCTGGTGGTCGACGAAGCGTCTATGATCGACTTACCGATGATGTCGCGCCTGATTGATGCTTTGCCGGAACACGGGCGGGTGATCTTTCTTGGCGATCGCGATCAGCTTGCCTCCGTGGAAGCCGGGGCGGTGCTTGGCGATATCTGTGCCTGGGCGACGTCCGGCTATACCGCGGCGCGAGCGCAAGAGCTGTCGCGGCTGACTGGCGCAACGGTGCCGGCGGGCGAGGGGCAGATGGCCGGAGCGCTGCGTGATAGTCTGTGTCTGCTGCAAAAAAGCTACCGCTTTGGCAGCCATTCCGGTATCGGCAGCCTGGCGCGGGCGGTCAACGCCGGTGCGCGTGCGGACGTGAAAGCGACGTTACGCCAGCCGTTTGAGGATATCGTTCTGCAGCCGCTCAGTACCACCGAGGAGTATGAAGCGATGCTGATGGCGGCGCAGGAGGGCTACGGCCGTTATCTGCAGCTTCGCCGCGAGCAGGCCGCGCCGGAACAGATGATTGCCGCCTTTGGCGAATTTCAGCTGCTGTGCGCGCTGCGTGAAGGGCCTTATGGAGTAAGCGGCGTGAATGAACAGCTGGAGCTGATGCTCCACCGTAAGCGGGCGATTACGCTACCGCGCCATTCACGCTGGTACGATGGCCGTCCGGTTATGATTTCCCGTAACGATAGCGCGCTGGGGCTGTTTAACGGCGATATCGGTATTGCGCTGGAAAGGGACGGCGAACTTCGCGTGTGGTTCCCGATGCCGGATGGCAGTATTAAATCGGTGCAGCCAAGCCGCTTGCCGGAACATGATACCGCCTGGGCAATGACGGTGCATAAGTCGCAAGGCTCGGAGTTCGATCATGCGGCGCTGATCTTACCTTCTCGTAGCGTACCGCTGGTAACCCGCGAGCTGGTTTATACCGCGATAACCCGCGCCAAACGGCGCCTGTCGCTTTACGCCGACGAGCAGGTACTGGCGCAGGCCATCGTGACGCGGACTGAACGGCGCAGCGGCCTGGCGGAGATTTTCGCCGGACACGGGTAGTGGGGAAGGGCGTGAATACGCTCTTCACCTCTGATTAGTAAGCAAATAAAAGTAATAGCCAGAGTAAAGAGACTGAGTTCATGGCAAAGAAATAGGCTACGTAGCTTTTGGGAGTACTTGGCGTTGATATATCAGCAATAACAATAATTACCACTGAAATAATAAGATTAACGATGGATAAAACGATAAATAAAAGAATAACCATAGCGGCAGCGGCAAGGGCTGCATAGGCCGGTCCACTGTTCATCATTGCTAAAAGTAATAATATCCAAGGGTAAATAGAAATCACGGCGGTGATTTTTTTTATGTTTCTGGTAATTACGTTGGTTTTCTTTTTCATTGTTAACCTTTATCTTTTGGAGTGGTTCTCTAATATAATTAGCTATATTGTTCTGTTTGAATGTGTTTAATATATTATAAACATTAATATCATCCAGACTGGCGCTATTGAATTCATGTAAAAGAAATATGATATTGCACTGTTTCTTATCCGTTGTGTTGAGTGTTTTGCACTAATAATGATGATTGTTGAAATGATTAAGTTGGCTATGGATGATAAAAAGCTAACCTTCAAATAGCCGAAAAATGCTGCAACGCCATTATTCGTTAAGTGCACCAGCAGTAAGCAAAACCAGGGATACAATGCAATAAATGTTGAAATGCATCCTATGTTTCTGACCAGCCAATTGCCTTTCTTTTCCATAATAAGTATATATCCTTATGTATTATTATACTTTAAAGAGTTAATGCTATAGTCATTATGATTATTATTGCCATAAAAGCATAAGAATTATCCATGATGCTGAAATCGAATTCATGGCGAGAAAATAAGTAGGCGAGCCTTTGGTGAGCGGAGGTTTTGATTTCTTGGCAGAGATGATAATGATTGATGATATAATTAAATTAAGAACAGATAAAATTATGCTTAAAAAGAATATGGCCACAACTTCACCTATCGCCGCATAACCGCTTATGGGATGCTGATAGCAATCCAAAATTAATGCAATAATAATAACCCACGGGTAAATTGATACTGTGAAAGTTATTTTCTTTATATGTCTGACTAGCCAATTAGGTTTCTTTTCCATAATTATACCTGTCCTTGATGGCGCTTTTTAACTATTCTTACCGGAAATACATCGTAATTTGCTGTTAAGTATAAAGATATAGCCAAAGCGGTAACATGGTGTTCATTGCGCAGAAATAGATTTTTAGCCTTCTCGGTTTTAGCAATGTAAAAACACTCATGCATCCGATAGTGATAAGCGAAAGCGTAAGGTTAATAATCGATAATAAAGTGATAAGAGCCAGTAGATGTAATCCATCTTCTGTAAAATTGTCGGGGGTGAGACTCTGATTAATATGTACTATCAATATTATTAACCATGGATATATAGCAATGGTGGAAACAACCTTCCGCGATCGACTAGTAATCCAATTATCAGATTTAGGCATTATCCATCATGTTTATCAATAATGTTCTGGGATTTCATTCGTTAGGAGGGATCATAGCGTTGATGCAGTGATAAAGATATACATCGACATTAAACCAGGAATAAAGCCCGGATGCTGGAAATGTGTCACTGATGTGGCGGTGATAGAACAAAATTACTGTTCTGAAGGCGTGGGATATGCCTATTTGCAGTCGGGTAGCCCGGATAAGGCGCAAGCCGCTATCCGGGGGAGTATCCGTCAGCCGAGGTCAGCCATCAACACCTTCGAACGACGCTGATAGTTGTACATCTGTTTTTTACTCTCCGGCAGCAAATCAATATCCACCGGGGTAAAGCCGCGTTCCTGGAACCAGTGAATACTGCGGGTGGTCAACACGAATAGCTTGCTGAGCCCCATCTGCTTCGCCTGGGCGGCGATACGGCTCAGCAGTACCTCGCCGCGTGACGAACTACGGTAATCCGGGTGCACCGCTACGCAGGCCATTTCGCCGATTTTCTCTTCCGGGAACGGATAGAGCGCGGCGCAGGCGATTGTGGTGTTGTCGCGCTGAATAATGGTGAATTTATCTATCTCCATCTCCAATTGTTCGCGCGAGCGACGCACCAGAATGCCTTGCTGCTCCAGCGGGCTGATAAGATCGAGGATGCCGCCGATATCGTTAATGGTTGCCCGGCGGATCTGCTCGGCGCTTTCCATGACGATCTGCGTACCGATACCGTCACGTGAGAACAGCTCCTGCAGTAGCGCGCCATCTTCCTGATAGCTAATTAAATGGCAGCGGCGCACGCCGCTGCGGCAGGCTTTCACCGCCCCGCGCAGGAAGCGTACGGTACCGGAATTATAGTCTTCTTCCGCTTCCAGCTCCTCTACCCGCGCCTGCGCCTCGTTAGGGAACAGCTCGGAAACGATCTCGCCATGCTGGTCGTAGACCCCCTGCGACGAGCAGAAGCCGATCATCTTTTCAGCTTTCAGCTTTACCGCCAGCTGGGTGGCAATCTCTTCCGATGTGAGGTTGAAGCTCTCGCCGGTGACGGATACCGCGACCGGGCCCATGAGCACGATTGCGCCGCTGTCCAGTTGGCGATGAATGGCTTCTTCATCGATGCGGCGAATACGGCCGCTGTGGCAGTAATCCACGCCATCATCGACGCCAAGAGGTTGAGCAATAATAAAATTGCCGCTCACCACGTTGATATGCGCCCCCTGCAGGGGCGTATTGCCGAGGCTCATCGACAGGCGGGCGGTAATTTCTAACTGCAGCATACCGGCGGCCTGCTTAACCAGCTCAAGGGTTTTGGCGTCGGTGACGCGGGTCTGCTTGTGGTAAACCGGCTCGTGGTGGTGTTCCGCGAGATTAGCGTCAATTTGCGGACGCGCGCCATAGACCACCACCAGGCGAATACCGAGGCTGTGCAATAAGCCAATGTCATTGACTATGCTGGAAAAGTTATCGTGCTCGATGGCTTCTCCGCCCAGCATGATGACAAACGTTTTTCCCCGGTGCGCGTTTATATAGGGAACAGAATGGCGGAATCCCTCGACCAGTTCAGTGCGACGCTCCTTCACCATGACAAACCCTCAATGCATGATTATTCGTAATAAGTGTATTTTTATTCTGTTTTGCTTCGTGGCGCAACCCCTAATTTGTCACTAATTTACGAAAACATTGTGACAAAACCTTGGGTGTCAAAGTTTGTTTACCCTTTTATAGATGACAGGTTATGCGGCTTTGGTTAAAGTTTCTGGTCAATCTGTTCATTTTGGCTTCAAACACGTTTTTTTGCTTGGGAGTGGCATGTCGGGATACAAGTCGGGATTAAGCCGCCGTCGTTTTTTACAAGGGGCGGGCGCCATGTGGTTAATGAGTGTGAGTCCGGTCGGTTTGGCCGCCGCGCAGGTAGTCGCGGTGCGTATCTGGCCGTCGTCGACTTACACCCGCGTCACGGTGGAATCCAATCATGTACTGAAATATCGGCAGTTTGCGTTAAGCAATCCTGAGCGAGTGGTGGTTGATATTGAAGGCGTTAACCTGAATTCGGTTCTGAAAGGGATGGGCGGGCAGATCCGCGACGACGACCCGTATATCAAATCCGCGCGCGTGGGCCAGTTCGACCCGCAAACCGTGCGGATGGTGTTTGAACTGAAACAAAACGTCAAACCGCAGCTGTTTGCGCTGGCGCCGGTCGCCGGTTTTAAAGAGCGTCTGGTGATGGACCTTTATCCCTCTACGGCCACCGATGTGCAGGATCCGCTACTGGCGTTACTGGAAGATTACAACAAAGGCGATCTGGAACGTCAGGTACCGCCGGCAGAGAGCGGGCCGCAGCCGGGGAAAGCCGGGCGCGATCGTCCTATCGTTATCATGCTCGATCCCGGCCACGGTGGTGAAGACTCCGGCGCGATTGGTAAATACCGTACTCGTGAGAAAGACGTGGTGCTGCAGATTGCCCGTCGATTGCGCGCGCTCATTGAGCGTGAAGGCAATATGAAGGTCTTTATGACCCGTAACGAAGACGTGTTTATTCCATTGAAGGTGCGTGTCGCCAAGGCGCAGAAGCAGCGTGCCGACCTGTTCGTTTCGATTCACGCCGACGCCTTTACCAGCCGTCAGCCGAGCGGCTCTTCGGTGTTCGCGCTCTCGACCAAGGGCGCGACCAGTACCGCCGCAAAATACCTCGCGCAAACGCAGAACGCCTCGGACTTAATCGGCGGCGTCAGCAAGAGCGGCGATCGTTACGTCGATCACACCATGTTCGATATGGTGCAGTCATTGACCATCGCCGACAGCCTGAAATTTGGTAAAGCGGTGCTGCAAAAAATGGGCAATATTAATAAGCTGCATAAAAATCAGGTGGAGCAGGCGGGCTTTGCGGTGCTGAAGGCGCCGGATATCCCTTCGATTCTGGTCGAAACGGCCTTTATCAGTAACGTCGAAGAAGAGCGTAAACTGAAGACCGCGAAATTCCAGCAGGAAGTGGCGGAGTCGATTCTGGCGGGGATCAAAGCCTACTTTGCCGATGGGGCGACGTTGGCCAGACGCGGATAAAAAAATAGCGCCTTCGGGCGCTTTTTTTGTAGCGGTATTTACGGATGGCAGAAACAAAAAAACACCCTTTAGGGTGTTCAATGTGTTGGTTGCGGGGGCCGGATTTGAACCGACGACCTTCGGGTTATGAGCCCGACGAG